>DASXDB010000078.1:0-7262 GCA_036490895.1 Gaiellaceae bacterium | reverse complement strand
GCCGTCGGCTACGCGGTCGACGAGCCCGACCGGCCGGGCGAGTTCGACGCCGCCGCGGCGGATGCGCTCGGCATCCCGTTCGGTCCCGAGCGGGGGGCGCTGCAGCGGGGCGAGTCCGTGACGATCGCAGACGCGACCGTGATCACGCCCGACGCCGTCATCGGCACGGCTCGCAAGGGGCGGCGCATCGTGATCACCGGCGATACGGCGCCGGTCGAGACCGTCCGCGTGCTCGCGGAAGGCGCGGACGTGCTCGTCCACGACGCGACCTTCTCCGAGGAGGAGCGGGAGCGCGCCGAGGACACACTCCACTCGACTGCGCGCCAGGCGGCCGAGATCGCAGCCGGCGCCGGAGTCCGGCTGCTCGCCCTCACGCACTTCTCGCCGCGGTACTTCGGTTCGGAGCTCCTCGAGGAGGCGCGCGCGGTGTTCGCGAACACCGTCGCGCCGCGGGACTTCGACGTGATCGAGGTTCCGTTCGCAGAGCGGGGCGAGCCGCAGCTCATCCGGAAGGGCGCTCGCCCGCCGCGAGAGCGGTCAGACCTGCCAGCTCCCGCCGCGTAGCACCGGCACCTCGGCGCCGTCCGCGCGCAGCCCGGTCACCGCGACGTCGTCGGAGCCGATCATGAAGTCGACGTGGATCACGCTCTTGTTGATCCGCTCGCGATCCGCTTCCCCCACGGACGTCGCATAGGCACCACCGAGGGCGAGATGGCTCGCTGCGTTCTCGTCGAGCAGCGTGTTGAAGTAGGTGATGCCCGACTTGCCGATACGGCCTTCGCGGTCGACGAGCGCGAGCTCGCCGAGCCGCGACGCGCCGTCGTCTTTCGCACAGCGGGCGCGCAACGCGTCGGCGCCGGCCTCCGCCTCGATCTCGACCGCGCGCCCGGCCTCGAAGCGCACCCGCAGGCCCCTTACGACCGTGCCGCTGACGTCGAGCGGCTTCGTCGCCGAAACGACGCCGTCCGCGCGCAGCGGATCGGGCGCGGTGAACACCTCTTCGGTCGGCAGGTTCGAGATGCTCCGAACACCGTCGACGTTGGTCGAGCCGCCGCCCGCGAAACGTGACGTGGGGAGCAGGCCGATCGTCAGGTCAGTGCCCGGCCCCTGGAACCTGATCGCATCGAAGCGGAGCTCGGTCAGCCGCGCCGCGACATCCTGGAGCTGCGCGCCTCGCTCACGCCACGCCGCGCCGGCGTCCGGCTCGTCGAGCCGAAGCAGGTAGACGAGCTCCTCGTTCAACGTCGCAAGCGCGGCGGCCGGATCGAGCTCCGGGTGAACGACGGCCGCCCACGCCTCGGTCGCCCACGGGACGACGCACCAGTTCGTCGTCTTCGCATTGATCACCTCGAAGCCCTCGCGCATCCCGGGCAGCTGATCGCGCCCGGCGACGGCGGGGTCGACGCCTTCCATCAGGCCCGGCGGCGTGTTCGGGGAGATCGAGATGCGCGAGCCGCGCGCCTCGCTGATGTCGAGCAAGCGCTTCGGATACCAGCGCGGGACGAACTCCAGCGTGTCGGGATCCGCCTCCAGCGCCCGGATCCGCTTCACATGCGGATCGAAGTACCAGGGATCGACGAAGCGTGCTCCGCGCTTGAAGCACTCCACCGCGATCGCGCGCACGAGGGGCGCCGACGTGGGAGCCGCGATCACGATCACCTGCTGGTCGGGCTGGATGTTCGCGCCGACCTCGGTCACCAGCTTGGCGTAGCGCTCGAGCAGCTGCCCCTCCACGATCGCGGAATCTAGATGATCGGCCGCGCCGTCCGGCCGGACCGCGTATGCTGCGCCGGCACGTCCCCCTTTAACCCGGTCCAGCGAGGCCGGAAAGGAGTCGAATGTCTCACCCTGCCGCGACCGCTGCGCACCGGGTTCTCCTGGACGCCGAACAGGTCGCACGCACGCTCTCCCGGATCGCGCACGAGATCATCGAGCGCAACGACGACCTCGACGCGGTCGCGCTCGTCGGGATCCACACCCGCGGCGTCCCACTGGCGCAGCGGATTCGTCGGCTCGTCGAAGAGCGCTCCGGCGTCGAGCTCGCCCTCGGCCAGCTCGACATCACGTTCCATCGCGACGACGTGCACGTGCGCTCGGGAAGCGCGCCGCGCCGGCCACAGCCGATCGTGCGCGACACCCGGCTCGAGTTCGAGCTCGAAGGCCGGACAGTGATCCTGGTCGACGACGTTCTTTACACGGGGCGCACGATCCGCGCCGCAATCGACGCGCTGATCGAATACGGCCGCCCCGACCGCGTGCAACTCGCGGTTCTCGCCGACCGCGGGCACCGCGAGCTGCCGATCCGGCCCGACTATGTCGGCAAGAACCTGCCGACCTCGCGCGGCGATCGCGTGCAGGTCGAGCTGAACGAGATCGACGAGATCGACCGCGTCATCCTCGTCACGGAAGGGAGCAGCGATGAGTGAACTCCGCGTCGTCCCCGGCGATCTCGTGCCGCCGCGGCGCGAACGACGCCACCTGCTCTCCGTCGAGGACCTGACGTGCGACGACGTCGATCGCCTGCTCGCGACGGCCCGGTCCTTTGCGGTGTCGCAGGAGCGCGAGACGAAGAAGCTGCCGACACTCCGCGGTCGGCTGGTGATCAACCTCTTCTACGAGTCGTCCACGCGCACGTCGTCGTCGTTCGAGCTGGCCGCGAAGCGGCTCTCGGCCGACACGCTGAACGTCAAGTCGGCAGGCTCGTCGGTGGAAAAGGGCGAGTCGTTGAAGGACACGACGCTGACGCTCTCCTCGTACGACCCGGACCTGATCGTCGTGCGGCATCCAGAAGCGGGCGCCGCGGGCGTCGTCGCCGCCAACACGCGTGCGCGGGTGGTGAACGCGGGCGACGGCAAGCACCAGCACCCGACGCAGGCGCTGCTCGACCTCTACACCCTGCGTGAGGCGTTTGGTCGCCTCGACGGGCTGCACATCGCGATCGTCGGGGACGTCGCGCACTCGCGCGTCGCGCGATCACTCGTGCAGGCGCTCCGGCTCGTCGGCTCCGACGTCATCCTCGTCGGCCCGCCGACCCTCGTGCCGAACGGCCTCGCGCCGGTCTCGCACGACATCGCGGCGATCGCCGACGCCGACGTGATCTACGTCCTGCGCATGCAGAAGGAGCGCATGCTCCCGGGCGCGAGCTTCGTGCCGTCGCTTCGCGAGTACACCGCCCGCTGGGGCATCACGCCCAAGCGCGTCGGGGCGGGACAGCGCGTCATGCATCCCGGCCCGATGAACCGCGGCGTCGAGCTGGACCCGCGCGTCGCCGACTCGCCGGCCTCGTTGATCGTCGACCAGGTTCGCGCCGGGTTGGTCGTCCGGATGGCGGTGCTGTACGACCTTCTCACCGCCGGGCCGGTCGCCGTCGAGACCGCGGTGGGGGTGGCGTGATGCTCGCGGGTCCGATCGGGCGCGACGACGTCGTCGTGCGCGGGGCTCGCGTCCTCGATCCGGTCGAGGGGATCGACGCGATCCTCGACGTGCGGATCGACCAGGGCGTGATCGCCCAGCTCGGGGAGCGGCTCGACACGAACGAGCATCGGGTCATCGAGGCGCCGGGCCACACCCTGGTGCCTGCATTCGTCGACCCGCACGTGCACCTGCGCACGCCGGGCCGCGAGGACGAGGAGACGATCGCCTCGGGCACCGCAGCCGCTGCCGCGGGCGGCTACTGCGCGATCCTCGCGATGCCGAACACGGAGCCCGTCGTCGACGATCCGGAGACGCTCCGTGGCCTGCGCACGCGCGCGGAGACCGAGGCCCACGTCGCGGTCGGCTTCCTCGCCGCGATCACGAAAGGCCAGGCGGGGGAGGAGCTCGCGGAGCTCGGGTCTCTCGCCGACGCCGGCGCCGTCGGTTTCACCGACGACGGGCGCCCGGTCGTCGCGGCCGGCGTCATGCGCCGGGCGCTGCAGTACAACGCGATCACCGGTCGCCCGATCGCCGTTCATTGCGAGGAGCAGACCCTGACGCGCGGCGGTCACGCGCACGCCGGCGCCGTCGCGACCGAGCTCGGGATCGGCGGCTGGCCGTCGCTCGGCGAGAGCCTCATGGTCGCCCGCGACGTCGACCTCGCCCGCGACACAGATCAGCACGTGCATCTGATGCACCTCTCCGCGCGCGAGTCGGTCGACCATCTCCGCCGCGCGCGCGACCTTGGCGTCCGCGCGACGGGTGAGGTGACGCCGCACCATCTGTGCCTCACCGACGAGGCGGTGCGCACACTCGATCCCAACAAGAAGATGAACCCGCCGCTGCGGACTGACGACGACCGCTCGGTCCTCATCGACGCGCTTCGCGACGGGACGATCTCGGCCGTCGCGACCGATCACGCACCGCATTCGCCGGAGGAGAAAGAGGTCTCGTTCGAGTCGGCGCCGTTCGGGGTCGTCGGGCTCGAGACGGCCTTCTCGGCGCTCTACACGTATCTCGTCGATCCGGGCGTCCTCACGCTCGAGATCGTGCTCGAGCGGATGTCCGCGGGGCCGGCCGCGATCTTCGGGCTCGACCGCCCGCGCATCGCGGTCGGGGCGCCCGCGAACCTGACGCTCCTCGATCTCGCAGGCTCGTGGCGCGTGCGGGCCGATCGCCTCCGGTCGCGCTCACAGAACTCGTGGCTGCTCGGCGAGCGGCTCACGGGCCGCGTGACGCTGACCATCGCCGCCGGCAGGGTGGCATTCGAGTGACCGGGGCGTTGATCCTCGAAGACGGTGCCGTGTTCGAAGGCGAGTCGGTCGGCGCTGACGGCTTCGCATTCGGTGAGGCGGTCTTCACGACGTCGATGACGGGCTACCAGGAGGTGGCGACCGACCCGAGCTTCGAAGGGCAGATCGTCTGTTTCACCGCGCCGATGGTCGGCAACTACGGCGTCGACGAACGGCGCTCCGAGTCGCGGCGCACGCACGCGACCGCAGTCGTCATGCGCGAGGCGCGCGGGCCGGAGTGGACGGACTGGCTCCACGACCAGGGAGTGGTCGGGCTCACCGGCCTCGACACACGGTCGCTCGTCCTTCACCTGCGCGCGGCGGGCGCGATGCGCGCGGCCGCGGTCGCCGGCGACTACGACGCCGACGAAGTGCTGCGCGCGGTTCGCGAGCAACCGGCGATGGCCGGCGCGGCGCTCGTCGCGGGCGTGTCGACCCCTGAGCCGTTCACGTTCGCGGCCGAAGGGGCGGTGCGCGTCGCGGTCGTCGACTTCGGCTGCAAGCGGTCGATCCTCCGACGGCTCGAGGCGTGCGGCGCGGCGGTCGACGTGTTTCCGCACGACGTCGACGCGGACACGATCGGCGGCTACGACGGCGTGCTTCTCTCGCCCGGGCCGGGGGATCCTGAGCCGCTCGTCGACGAGACGCGGATGCTGCACGACCTGCTCGGCCGCACGCCGGTGCTCGGTGTGTGCCTCGGGCACCAGCTGCTCGCGCTGGCGACGGGCAAGGAGACGTTCAAGCTGCCTTTCGGGCACCGCGGCGCGAACCATCCGGTCCTGGACCACCGCACGCGCAAGGTGCTCGTCACCTCGCAGAACCACGGCTTCGCGGTCGCGCCGGGCGACGAGTCGGGCCTCACGCACAGCTCGCTCTACGACGGGACGGTCGAGGGACTCGACTACCCGGAGCTCCGCGCGCGCTCCGCGCAGTTCCATCCGGAGGCGTCGCCCGGGCCGCACGACGCGGCATCGATCATCGCCTCGTTCGTCGAGGAGCTGAAGCACGCTGCCTAGACGGACGGACATCGAGAGCATCGCGCTGATCGGCTCCGGCCCGATCGTGATCGGACAGGCGGCCGAGTTCGACTATGCCGGCTGCCAGGCGCTGAAAGTGCTGCGCGAGGACGGCTATCGCACGATCGTCGTCAACTCGAACCCGGCGACGATCATGACCGACCCGGGCTTCGCCGATCGCACCTATCTCGAGCCACTCGACCTCGAAGGCGTCACCGGCGTCCTCGAGCGCGAGCGGCCCGACGCGCTGCTGGCGACCATGGGCGGTGGCACGGCGCTGAACCTCGCGCGCGAGCTCGATGCCGCCGGCGTCCTGCGCGACCTCGGCATCGAGCTCATCGGCGCGAAGATCGAGGCGATCCAGCGAGCAGAAGACCGCGAGCTGTTCAAGGAGACGGTCGAGTCGGTCGGCTTGAAGGTACCGACCTCGCGCATCGTCACCTCGCCCGACGACCTCGAGGGCGTGTCGTTGCCTGCGGTCGTGCGTCCGGCGTTCACGCTCGGAGGACACGGCGGCGGATTCGCCGACACGCCCGAGCAGCTCCGGCGCCAGGTCGAGCGTGGGCTTGCCGAGTCTCCCATCGGCCAGGTGCTCGTCGAGGAGTCGGTGCGCGGCTGGGACGAGTTCGAGCTCGAGGTTGTCCGCGACCGGGCGGACAACGTGGTGATCGTCTGCTCGATCGAGAACCTCGATCCGATGGGCGTGCACACCGGCGACTCGGTCACGGTCGCCCCGCAGATGACGCTCTCCGACGAGGCGTACCAGGAGCTGCGTGACGCCGCGATCGACGTCATCCGCGCGGTCGGTGTGGACACCGGCGGCTCGAACATCCAATTCGCGCGCGACCGTGGGAGCGGCGACATCCGCGTGATCGAGATGAACCCACGTGTTTCACGCTCGTCCGCTCTCGCGTCGAAGGCGACGGGTTATCCGATCGCGAAGGTCGCCGCGAAGCTGGCGGTCGGGTACACGCTCGACGAGGTGCCGAACGACCTGACGGGCACGACGCCCGCGAGCTTCGAGCCGACGCTCGACTACGTCGTCGTCAAGATCCCGCGCTTCGCGTTCGAGAAGTTCCCGGGCGCCGACGCGACGCTCGGCACGCAGATGAAGGCGGTGGGCGAGACGATGGGCATCGGCCGGTCGTTCCTCGAGGCGTTCGTCAAAGCGGAGCGCGGGCTCGAAGGCCCGTTCGACTGGCAGCCGGAGAACCTGCATCCGTGGTTCCGGCATGAGCTGCTCGGCGCCGAGGCGGAAATGGCGCGTCAGCAGAGCCGGCGTCCGGTCTACCGCCGCATCGATTCCTGCGCCGGCGAGGTGGCGGCGCGGTCGAACTACTTCTATGCGACGTGGGGCGAACGCGACGAGGCGCCGCCCGAACGCTCGGCAAAGCGCGTCGTGATCCTCGGGTCGGGCCCGAACCGGATCGGGCAGGGCATCGAGTTCGACTATTGCTGCGTGCACGCCGTCCAGACGTTCCGGTCGCTCGGCTACGAGGCGGTGATGGTGAACTGCAACCCGGAAACCGTCTCCACCGAC
>DASXDB010000077.1:0-2257 GCA_036490895.1 Gaiellaceae bacterium | reverse complement strand
GCGATGGGCCGCTGACTCCAGTCGATGCCCTGAAAGCCTCCTGGTTGGGTACATTCCGGGCAAGGTGCAGCAGGTACTCGTCCTGAATGCGAGTTACGAGCCACTGAACGTGTGCTCCTTGCGCCGCGCCCACGTGCTCGTTTTCAAGGGTAAGGCAGAGGTCGTCGAGGAGCTCGACCGACCACTTCGCTCGGCCACGGACACGTTCCAGTGGCCGCACGTCATCCGCCTCGTGCACTACGTCCGCGTTCCCCGCCTGGTCCAGCGCAAGATCTCGCGGCGCGCGCTGTTCGCTCGTGACAACTGGCGTTGCGTGTATTGCGGCACCGCGGGCGGCCGGCTGACGCTCGACCACGTGATCCCGCGGTCGAAGGGCGGCGGCTCGACGTGGGAGAACGTCGTCACGTCGTGTGCGCCGTGCAACCTGCGCAAGGGGAATCGCCTGCCGCACGAGGTGCAGATGGAGCTGTCGGCGCGCCCGCGCCCGCCGGCGCCCGTGCTCTTCATCCGACTCGCAACGCCGAAGATCCCGCAGCGCTGGGAGCAGTACCTGGCGCCGTACGCGACGCCCACGCGCGCGGCGGCCGCCGCCTAGGTTCGTCCCGTCAGCGATCTCAGGTGCGCGTCCAGGTGGTCGAAGCTGGCCTCGACGCCGTCGAATTCGGACGGGATCATCCGGTCGCGGCCGGCCCGGTCGCCGAACGTCATCATGTTCCGCATCGTCGTCACGCCGTCGGACTCGTGCAGGTCGACGGCCTCGACGGCCTCGACGTCCGGCCACCCGTCGAACCGCCACGTCGAGACGACGCGGGTCGGCGGCTCGATCTCCAGGTAGGTGCCGCGAAACGAGCACTCCGTGCCGTCGTCGGTCACGAAGACGAAGTGGTAGTCGCCTCCGACGCGAAGGTCGATCGAGCACACCGTTATCGCTTCGCCGCGCGGGGCGAACCACTCGCGCACATGCTCCGCCTTCGTGACGGCGTCGAAGACGAGCGCGATCGGGGCTGCGAAGTCACGCGTGATGAGAATCTCGAGATCGCTCGGGAGCTCTCTCAACTCGGCTCGGTGCGGTGCAGGTGTCACTGCGGCTCTCCTTCCTGTCGAAGTTCCTTGAGGTAGTCGTCCAGCCGGTCGAGCCGCTCGTTCAACGCCTGCTCGTACTGGGCCAACCACTCGTGCATCGGGCGAAGGCGCACCGGATCCAGGCGGTACAGCCGGCGGCGCCCGTCGGCGCGTGACCGGACGAGGCCCACGTCGCTCAGGACGCGCAGGTGCTTCGAGACCTGCGGCTGGGGCAGCGCGACCTCGCTGACGATCGTCCCCACGGCCTTCTCGCCTGCGATCAGCGCGTCGAGGATCTCGCGCCGATGCGGTTCGCCGATCGCGGTGAAGACGTCGGCGGTAGCTGCTGTACGGGCCATGCAGACAATATATGCCTATATCGGAATATGTCAATCGCCGGTCATGCCTGACGCTCGACCGGCAGCTCCGGGTGCTGCTCCCACTCCGACCACGACCCCGGGTAGAGCCGGCCGTCGCGGCCCGCGAGGTACAACCGATGGAGCGGCACGCACGCGGTCACGCCCGATCCGCAGTAGGCGACGACGTCGCCCGCCGGCACCTCCGGCAGCGGCTCGTTCCACGGTGCGTTCACCGCGCCCGGGATGCGTCCGAAGACGCGGTCGACCGGGTTCTGCTCGCCGCGCCAGCGGAACGGGAGCCGCGCATCGACCACGACGGCGCAGTCGCAGCTCGCCGCGAGCTCGTCGCGCTCGATCGTGTCGTCCGTGCGCGGCCGGGAGACGAACATGCTCCGCTCGACCGTCTCCTCGCCCGGCGCGAGCGGCGCATGCCAGCCGGCGAGGTCGAGCACGCCGCACGCGTCGTGGCCGTGGTGGCGCAGCAGCCACCAGAGCCGTTCGGCGCCGCCCATCGTGCCGTACGTGACGACGTACGTCTCGTCGTCGACGCCGGCGCGGGACATCGCCTCGACGAAGCGCTCGGTGGACGGCAGCGGGTGTCGCCCGCGCGTGCCGGGGGGATCCGAGAGCTCTTGCTCGACGTCCACGAACACCGCACCCGGGATGTGTCCTTCGAGGTAGGCCCGCCGCCCGAAATCGGGATCGTCGAGCGCCCAGCGAGCATCGACGAAGCGATAGCGCATGTGTGACATCAGAGCATGCGGCGGCGTACCAGGGACATGAAACGGTTCCCGCTCGCTCTGATCGCCGCCGCCGTCGCGCTCGTCGCAATCGCG
>DASXDB010000076.1:0-14334 GCA_036490895.1 Gaiellaceae bacterium | reverse complement strand
ATGCCGAGCCCACGCGCGGCCGCCGTCGCACCGAATGCCCGCGCGGACGCGGCATATGCCGCAGCCCGTCCGCTCGAAGCACCGCAGAAGACGCAGACCCGGCGCACCGCACGAGCGTACCGGCGTTCTCTACCGTGCCCGGCATGCACCGCGGGTTCCGAGGAGTACGCGAGAAGCCGGAGCGTCCGGCCGACCCGGCCGTCCGCCGCGCGAACCTCCGCCGGATCGCGGGGCTCTTCCGCGACTACCGCGGCCGGCTGTCGGCCGTCCTCGTCCTCATCCTCATCTCCGCCGCGGTCGGAGTCGTTCCCGCCTTCCTGCTGCGCGGGGTGCTGCAGGCGATCGTCGCGCACGACACGACGAAGCTCTCGGTCTTCGCGGGCGGGATGATCGCGATCGCCGTCGCCACCGGCGTCCTCGGCGTGTGGCAGACGCTCCTCTCGAATCAGGTCGGGCAGCGCGTGATGCACGATCTCCGCACCGCGGTCTTCCGCCACCTGCAGCGGCTGTCGCTCGCGTTCTTCACCCGCACGCGGACGGGTGAGGTGCAGTCGCGTATCTCCAACGACATCGGCGGAGTGCAGAGCGTCGTCACGAGCACCGCGACGTCGATCGTCTCGAACGTCACCACCGTGATCGCGTCGATGGTCGGCATGATCGCGCTCTCCTGGGAGCTGTCGCTGTTCGCCTTCGCGCTCGTACCCCTGTTCGTGCTTCTCACCCGCCGCGTCGGCGACGA
Organism: Gaiellaceae bacterium; assembly: GCA_036490895.1. Lineage (GTDB taxonomy): Bacteria > Actinomycetota > Thermoleophilia > Gaiellales > Gaiellaceae > PALSA-600. Next base: position 13,595 of record DASXDB010000076.1, on the reverse strand, counting down.
GCGCCGAAAGATCGCGTCCTCGACGCAGGAGACGCTGGCGGACATCTCGAGCCTCGTGCAGGAGTCGCTGTCGGTGTCGGGCGTGCTGCTCGGAAAGACGATGGGGCGCAGCGACGAGCTGGCCGACCGCTTCGAGGGCGAGTCGCGCCTGCTCGCAGATCTCGAGGTCCGCCAGCGGATGGCGGGCCGCTGGATGATGGCGTCGATCCAGACGACGTTCGCCGTCATGCCGGCGGCCGTGTACTGGTTCGGCGGGCTCGCGCTCGCGCACGGCTCGAATGCCGTCTCGGTGCCTACGCTCGTCGCCTTCACCACGCTGCAGACGCGGCTCTTCTTCCCCGTCGGCTCGCTGCTCGGGGTCGGGCTCGATGTGCAGACCTCGCTTGCGCTCTTCGATCGCATTTTCGACTACCTCGACCAGCCGGTCGACATCGAGGAGCGCCCCGATGCACGGACGCTCGACGCAGCCGGCGACGTCGCGTTCCGGGACGTGTGGTTCCGCTACGGCGCCGACGCGTGGACGCTGCGCGACGTGTCGTTCGACGTGCCGGCAGGCTCGAAGACGGCGCTCGTCGGCGAGACCGGCTCGGGGAAGACGACCGTCGGCTACCTGGCCGCGCGGCTCTACGACGTCGACCAGGGCGCGATCTCGATCGGCGGCGTCGACCTGCGCGACCTCACCTTCGCATCGCTCGCATCGCTCGTCGGCGTCGTCTCCCAGGAGACCTACCTGTTCCACGCCTCGGTGCGCGACAACCTGCGCTTCGCGAAGCCCGACGCAACGGACGAGGAGCTGGTCGCAGCCGCCGATGCGGCACAGATCCACGAGCTGATCGCGTCGCTCCCCGAGGGCTACGACACCGTCGTCGGCGAACGCGGGTACCGCTTCTCGGGCGGCGAGAAGCAGCGGATCGCGATCGCGCGCACGATCCTCAGGAACCCGCCGATCCTCGTCCTCGACGAAGCGACGAGCTCGCTCGACAACGAGACGGAGCGGCAGGTGCAGGAGGCGCTCGATCGGCTCGCAGAAGGACGGACGACGATCGCGATCGCCCACCGCATCTCGACCATCGCCGACGCAGACCAGATCCTCGTCCTCGATCACGGCCACATCGTCGAGCGGGGCCGGCACGACGAGCTCCTCGCGCTCGGCGGCCGGTACGCAGAGCTCGTCGGCCGGGCCGGCGAGAGCGACCGGGAACCGGCACTCGGTCTCTAGACTGACGCTCGATGGAGACCTCGCTCCCCGTCGGCGAGCGCCCGCGGCGCCCCGAGTGGATGAAAGTGCGTGCGCCGTCGCAGAGCGGCAGCTACTTCGACGTGAAGAAGCTGATCCACGGCGCACAGCTGCACACGATCTGCGAGGAGGCGCGCTGCCCGAACATCGCCGAGTGCTGGGGACGCGGCACCGCCACCTTCCAGATCCTCGGCGAGACCTGCACCCGCGCGTGCCGCTACTGCTACGTGAACTCCGGCAAGCCGTCGGAACCGGTCGACGCGCTCGAGCCGCTCCGGCTCGCGCAGACGGCCAGGCAGATGGGCCTGAAGCACGTCGTCGTCACCTCGGTCGACCGCGACGACGTCCCCGACAGGGGCGCCGGGCATTACGCGGCCACGATCCGCGCGATCCGGGCGAGGCTGCCGGAGGCCTCGATCGAGGTGCTGACGCCGGACTTCCTCGGCGTCGAAGAGGACGCGCTGCAAACGGTGATCGGTGCGCGCCCGAACGTGTTCAACCACAACATCGAGACCGTGCGGCGGCTCCATCGCAAGATGCGCGGCGGCAAGGCGAGCTACGACGGCGCGCTGTGGCTACTGCGCCGCGCGAAGGAGGTCGCCGACTACAACGTGCTGACGAAGAGCGGCATCATCGTCGGCCTCGGCGAGACGAACGACGAGGTCGTCGAGACGATGCGCGACCTACGCGCACACGGCGTCGACGTCGTGACGATCGGTCAGTACCTCCAGCCGAGCCCGAAGCACGCAACGATCGACCGTTGGGTGCATCCGGACGAGTTCCGCTGGTTCCGCGAGCAGGGCGAGGCGCTCGGCTTCGGCTCCGTGTTCTCAGGCCCGCTCGTGCGGTCGAGCTACCGCGCCGACGAGCAGCGGCACGCAGCCGAGACCGGTCGCGGCGCGGTCGCCTACTAGGGCTTCCTACAGGTCGGCATCGCGACCGTGTACGTCGCGGTCGAGCCGAGCGCGCCGACCGCCCGCACCTCGATGTCCGTGCACACCGCGCGCGGCAGCGAGAACCGCGTGCGCAGCGTGCCGCGACTCCCGGCACGCGCGGAGCCGCGAAGGACGAGGCCGCCGACGCGCGCGGTGATCGACGCCCGCTCACCCGGCACGAACTTCGCGCCGGACACGTGCCCGCCCGGTTGCGCCGTCACGACGGGCGGCCCACCTGCGGCACAGGATGCGACGCGGACCGACGGGCCGGCCGCAGTCAGAAGGAGCCCGTTGCAGCGCCGGAACGTCACGCCGGCGAGAACGACCCTGAACCGGCCTGCAACCGAGGCGGTGACGCGGCGGCGAACGTGCGTTGCGCCGGAGCGGTAGCTGATGAAGAAGCGCGCGCCTGCGGTATAGCCGGCGCCGGTGACGACGACCGGCGACGCGTCGACGAGCGCCACCTTCGGCGTCGTCGCCGGGCTGCCGAACGATCCGAGGAGGATCCCCCCGACTCCGGCAAGGCGCGCCAACCGCACGCTAGCGGATCCCGGTGTCGATCAGGAAGTCGCGGCGGAAGGAGAGCGCCCGCGGAACGCTGATCCGGACCGGTGTCATGTGGATCCCGGCATTCGTCCTCACGGTCCACGCGCCCGCAGCGAGGCTGAGCCGATACCGGCCCTGCGCGTCCGTCGTGACCTGATGTCGCGACGCGCCGTGGGTGAACGTGAGCCTGACGTGGGCCGCGGGCCTGGTGCACGGCACACCGGGCTTGCACACCGGCATCGTCGGCCCGATCCGGACAGAGCCGTGGATGAGCGTCAGCGCCACCAAGAGCACCATCGGAGCTCCCACGGTAGCGCGGGTGGGCCGCCCGAAGGCGGCCCACCGTGCTCCTCTCGCCTACTTCCTCGAGGAGGGCGGCTTGGCGTGCCCCTTGCCGCCGCCGCCCTTCGTCTGGTCGCCACCCTGGGTCGAATCGGTCTGCGCACTCGCGTCCGCCGTCGGCGAGGTGAGCGATCCTTCCGGCAGCGCGATCCGCCAGATGCCGCGCCCGTGCGTGCCGACGTACAGGTTCCCGTCGGGGCCGACCGAGAGGTCCATCACGGTCGTCGTCGGGAGTCCGGAGCCGAGCCGCGTCCACTGCGTCTGGCCGGCCTGGCGCCAGAGGACGCCGAGATCGGTCGCGACCGCGAGGCTGTCGTCCGGCAGCACGACGATGTCGTTCACCGGGATGTCCGGCATGTTCGCGGTGATGTCGTTCCACGTCACGCCGCCGTCCGGCGACTCGTAGACGTGTCCGAGACCCGCGCCCGGGCCGTCCGTGTAGCGGCGCGAGAACCCGTTGATCCCGATGAAGAGATCGCTCGAGTCGTTCGGGTTGATCGCCGCGCCCTGCAGGTACCGGTTCGGGAAGCCGGCCGGGAACGAGACGGGCTCGACGCTCCACGTCTTCGTGGTCTCGTCGAACGTGCCGACGACCGCCCCGCGGGCGAACGCCGCAGCGCCGCTCGCCGAGCACGGCCCGCACCACGTCGCAAGCAGGGTGTCGCCCGAGTAGGTGACGGCCGTGAACGTCTGCACGGCCGAGGGCAGCGTGTAGATCTTCTGCCACTCCGAGCTGTGGCGGATCGCGAAGCCCTTGTCCTGGTACCACAGGCTGTTGCCAGCTGCGACCCACTGCTTGATGTCCTTGTCGTTCGCCGTGAACGGCGCGATGAACTGGGCGTTGACGTCCGGCGGCGAGATGTCGAACGTCGTCGCGTCGCTCGGGTCGAGGAACGCGTTCGGGTGGCTCGGCCCCGGGTTGGCGCAGGTCTGGGTCACTTCCATCGACAGGTAGACGTACTCCTGGACGATGTTGCACCCGTTCAACGGGTCGACGAGAACGTCGCCGCCGTCGCCGCCGAAGTTCGAGACCATCTTCCCGGAGCCCGGCCGGATCAACGAGCCGCCGTTGTCCTGCAGGCCGCCGCTGACGAGGACCGGGTCGCCGGTCCCGAGATCGGGCCGCGCGTCGCTCTCGGTCGTCGTCTTGCCGACGCCGACGTAGTAGTACTGGAGAGCGTCCATCGTGCCGTCGTTCAGCGACTGCCAGTCGGTGGCGTTGCCGTTCTTGTTGATGGGGCCGTTCAACGCGCGCTTGTACGCGCCGCCGTCGTTGCCGACAAAGAGCGTCGGGACGCCGCCGACCTTGCCGATCGCGACTGCGTGCTGGTCGGTGTGCGCCGTCTGCGGGCAGCGGTTGCCGGCGAGCGGATCAGGCGGATACTGCGCGTCCGGTGCCCAGCACGAGAAGTAGAAGTTCCAGTACGGCGCGATCGTCGTCCAGTTCGAGCCGCCGTCGTACGTCTCGTAGACCTCTTCGAGCCCGACGATCACGTGGTTCGAGTTCGCCGGGTCAACGACGATCGACTGGTTGTACCAGGCCTGCACGCCCGGGCTGTAGCCCTGGCCCTGGTGGCCGCCGAGCGCGGAGCCCGAGCCCTGGGAGCCCAGCTTGTCCGACGAGGCGATCCTGTTCCACGGGCCATCGAGGCCCGAGTTGGACTCGTAGATCCCGTCGAGCACCGTGTTCTGGAACCCGGGCTTGTTGAGCCGCTTCGGCGACTGGTTGATCACGTAGAGCTTCTTGCCGTCGCTCGAGTAGGCGAAGTTCGCGTAGCCGATGTCGGTCGCGTCGAGCCCGCCGGTCGGGTTGACGCGCTGCCAGCTGTTGCCGCCGTCGGTCGACTCGTAGAACCCGTCGTAGGTGTCGCCGGAGCGCCACCCGACAGCTGCGATCAGGTGGTTCGAGTTCTTCGGATCGATGACGAGGTCGTTGACGATGTTCTTGTAACCGGCTTGCTGCACGCCGGCGTTCGCGCCGCCCGGAAGATACGAGGGGTTCGGCGCGAACCGGAGCGCCCAGGCCCCGCTCGTCGTCGTGGACGAATGGGAGTAGATGCCGCGGAGCGTCGCGACCCAGACCATGTGCGTCCGCGCGTCGAACCGGATCGAGTTGATCGTCGTCGACTCGAGCTCGGTGCCGCCGACGCGGTCGGACGGAGAGAACGTGCCGGTCGTCGGGTCGGCAAGGCGGTACACGCCGGTGCCGGCGTAGCTCGTGCCGCCGGTGTTCGCCTCGCCGGTCGCGTACCAGAGCGAACCGTCCTCGGGGTTCAGCTCGAGGTCGCCGGACGAGAGCGAGGGCAGGCCGTCGGCGATCGGCCGCCAGTTCCCGCCGCCGGTCGTCGACCGCCAGACGCCCCCGACCGCGCCGGCCGCGTAGACGTCGCCGCTCGCGTCCGCCGCGAGGCCGGTGATGCGGCCTGTGACGAGGCCGTTCCCGCCGCTCGAGTTCGAATAGTAGTCGCGGTAGTCCGGATCATCCGAGTCGTACGGGACGTTGGTGATCTCGTCCCAGGTGCTCCCGGTCGTGCCGAGGCCCTGGAGGTTGGCGAACGCGTCCGAGTAGGCGCCCGGCGCTGCACCGTTCGTGCTCGGCGCAGTGCGCGCGTTGTCGAACTGCTGCATCGCCGCGAGCAGCTCGGCGGACTCGCCGCCCCGCCCGCCGTTCGCCGTCCCCTGCGACTCGAAGCGCAGGTCCTTCGACGCCAGCTTCGCCGCGAGCTTCTGCTGCGCGGACGAGCTGTGGGCGCCCTTGAGCGCGAGCCCGGCAACGGCCGCGATCGCGATCAGCACTGTTCCGGCCAGCACGAGCACCGGCCGCCGGTACCTGCGAATCATGAGTTCCTCCCCTTTGAGCCGCGACGAGGCGCTGCGCTCGAGCCGGCTGACGATTTCACTGTTGCGACTGCACCCTGAATCCCGGGCCGCCTCGGTCAGGCGCGCGCGGAGCTCCTCCGGCAGGCGGAGGAGCAAGCGGTATGGACCCTCCCCAGGCAAGGCCGACGCACTCTAGGTCGCGATCCCCGATTTGGCAACGAGGAACCGATATCAGCGCCGGCCGACCGGTCGACCTACGGCGCGAGGGGCGTCCCGCAGAGGGGCGGAGCCGTCTTCCAGTCGGCCCGGTCGCCCCGGGCGCCGACCGCGGAGACGGTGAGCCCCTGGCAGCCGCCTGCGGGCGCAGCTCGACCGAACCGGACGGTGAAGGCGCCGCCCGCGGTCGACATCACGCTCTTCTGCATCACGCCCGAGGCGCCGCGAACGGTGACGGTGACCCGCTCGCTCGCATAGAACCCGGAGCCGTGCACGACCGCAGGCGACACAGCCGTCAGGCGGACATGGCCGTGACGGATCGCCTGGGCTGAGGCCGGCAGGACTGCCAAGAGGACAGCTGCGATGAGAACGCTTCTGAGCATCACCTCGATCATGCCCGGGACGGCCGCTTCCTACACCCGATATCACGGTGACGGTTGTCGGATTGCGCTTTCGATATCACCTCGTTTAGGCTTGCGCCCGCATGCCTGGGGGAGAGGCCTATCGCTTTCTGCTGCGGATGCCGCAGGAACTTCGGTCGCGGCTCGCTGACGCGGCCGAGACGAGTGGCCAGAGCCTGAATCGAGAGATCGTGCAGCGGCTCGAATCGAGCCTCGAGGGGTCGGCGCAGACGCGCCGGCGGAAGGGAGAGGAGCTCGTGAGGAGACTGCCCATGCGCCGTCCGCTGATCGCGGTCGCGCTCCTGGCACTCGTCGCGGCGATGCTCGCGGTGTTCGCAGGAAGCGACCGCCGGAGCACCGTCGCGCACACGCGGTACCTGAAGAACGACCCGGATGCCCACCCTGCGGCAACGGGCTCAGGGGGGCTCGGATCGCCGGACAGCGCGCTGTCGCAGGAGATCGCGGCCCTGGCGTATCCGTCGAACACGCTCAACGAGAGCCTGTTCGCGAATGCGCAGAGCTTCTACGCCAATCAGATCAAGGGACGTGCGAAGAAGCACTCGAAGGGCTGGCAGCTCGCAGGCCCGCAGACCGGGACGCAGCCGGCAGTCCTGAACTTCTTCGATTTCCAGGCCTCTGACTTCCAGGTCTCGGGCCGCGTCACCGCGATGGCGGTCGATCCGAAGTGCGACGCGAACCACTGTCGCCTCTGGATCGCGGCCGCGGGTGGCGGCATCTGGCGGAACGACGACGCCCTCAGTTCGCACTCGAAGTGGACGTTCGTCTCCGACGGCTTCGGTTCGAACGCCATCGGGACGCTGACCTACGATGCGAAGTCGAACACGCTCTACGCCGGCACCGGCGAGCCGAATGCCTCGGGCGACTCCGAGTCGGGCGTCGGCATCTACGCCTCGCACAACGGCGGCAACACGTGGGACTTCCTCTCGGGGAGCAGCGCCGCGATGCGCGGCCGCTCGATCTCGGCGATCGTCGCCGACCCGAAGAACCCGAACACGCTGTACGTCGGCACTGCACGCGGCGTCCGCGGTGTGACCTCCGTCACGGGCGGCGCGGTGTCGCTCGCACCTGACGCAGCACCGTGGGGCCTGTGGCGCTCGACCGACGGCGGCAAGAGCTTCTCCTTCATCTGGGACGGCAACGCGAGCGCCCGCGGCATCACGAACGTCGAGTTCGACAGCCACGGCACGCTGTACGCATCGGCGTTCCAGCAGGGGATCTGGCGTTCGCTGAACGGCGGGTCGACGTGGGAGCAGGTCTTCGCGTCGAAGGACGCGGGGGACAACGCCGCCCGCACGGCGTTCGACCTGACGACGACGCCTGACGGTCATACACGGATCTACGTCGGGGACGGCGGCGCCGACCTCGACGCCGCGGTTCCCCCGCACTCGAATACCGGCGTCTACCGCGGCGACGCGATCGACACGAAGACGTCGGCGGAGCTGGTCGACGGCGGAGCCGATTCGGGCTATGTCTCGCTGACCGATCCGTCGCGCGGGCGTGCCGCCCCGACGTACGACTACTGCGACGGCCAGTGCTGGTACGACAACTACGTCGTCACCCCCGCCGGCCACCCGAACATGGTCTACGTCGGCGGCTCGTTCGACTACAACCTCTACGGGTTCCCGCTCAACAACGGACGCGGCGTCCTACTGTCGCAGGACGCGGGCGCGACGTGGAACGACATGACGCGTGACGCAGCGGCGCCGACGACGGGCATCCACCCCGATCAGCATGCGCTGGTCGTCGATCCTGCGAACCCGCTCCTCTTCTTCGAGGGGTCGGACGGTGGCGTGATCCGCTCGAGCGGACAACTGACGAGCGGTGACCCCGACACCAACTGCGCCCAGGGCGTCGGCCCGTACACGACCACCTGCGAGGAACTGCTCACGCAGGTCCCGACGAAGCTGACGACGCTCAACGACGGCCTCTCGACGCTGCAGTTCCAGAATGCGGTGCCGAACCCGAACCGCGCCGGGACGTTGATCGGCGGCACGCAGGACAACGGCACCTGGCTCGGCAACGCCGGCGACAGCGCCTGGGACCAGACGATCTACGGCGACGGCGGCGTGGCCGCCTTCGACGCGTCGAACGCGAACTTCATGATGAACGAGTTCTACGGCCAGTCGGCGGACGTGAACTTCCGCGGCGGCGACCCGACAGCCTGGGTCATCGTCTCGGGTCCGTTCTTCACCTCGAAAGAGGCGTCGGCCTTCTACAAGCCGCAACTCGGAGATCCGACCGTCTCCGGGACGATGTTCTCCGGCCTCCAGCACGTCTGGCGGACGACGGACTTCGGCGGCGACCAGGCGACGCTCGAGGCGAACTGCCCCGAGTTCACCGTCTCGGCTGCAACGCCCACGTGCGGTGACTTCAAGCCGCTCGGCGACCCGAGCGGCACCGGCGGTGCCGGCAAGCCCGGCGACTTGACCGGCGCAGGCTACGGCGCCGACCGTGCAGGCGGCTACGTGGTGGCGATCGCCCGCTCGAGCAGCGACAACTCGACGCTCTGGGCGGCGACGGCCACCGGCCGCGTGTTCATCACGCACAACGTGGACGCAGCCGACCCGGGCACCGTGTCGTTCACTCGGCTCGACAGCCTGTCCGCGGCCGCCCCTGGGCGGTTCGTGTCGGGCATCGTCGTCGATCCGACGAACCCGGACCGCGCCTGGGTCACGTACACGGGCTACAACGCAAACACGCCGAGTCAGCCGGGTCACGTGTTCCAGGTCGACTACGACTCGAACGCGGGCACGGCGACGTGGACGAACATCGACAACGGCACGGGTCCGCTCGGCGACCTGCCGGTGACGGGCATCGCACGTGACGACGCGACCGGCACGCTGTACGTGGGCACGGACTTCGCAGTCCTCGCCGACAGCCCCGCCGCGGATGGCTCGTTCGACGGCAACTGGCAGCCGGCGGCCGACGGGATGCCGCAGGTCGAGGTGGCCGGCGTCTCCATCGACCCGAAGACGCGGACGCTCTACGCCGCGACGCACGGGCGTGGGATCTGGTCGCTCGCACTCCCGGAAGCTCCGAGCGGCGGGGGCCACGGCAACGGGAAGGGCAGGCTCACGACCGGCGGGCCGCTGCCGGCCGCGAAGAAGTAATCGGGGTTCTCTCAAGGACACGAAGGGCCGCCTCCGGGCGGCCCTTCGTCGTTTCGGAAAGAGGTCGCCCTCAGTCGTGCGGGCGCGCCATCTTGCGGTAGTCGAGCGCCTCGTCCAGCACCTCGTCCGAGACGCCGGCGTCCCGGGCGACCTCCCTGAGCGAGCGGCCCGAGGCGGCCGCGGCCTGCACGATCTCGGTCGCCTTGTCGTACCCGATGTACGGGTTGAGCGCGGTCGCCGCCGACAGGGTCAGCTCGGCGTAGCGCTCGCACTGCTCGCGGTTCGCCTCGATCCCGGAGACGCACTTCTCGTCGAGCAACCGGCACGCCGACGCGAGCAGCGAGATCGACTGGAGGAGGTTCCGCGCCATCAGCGGCACGAAGACGTTCAGCTCGAAGTGCCCCTGGAGCCCCCCGACGGCGATCGCCTGGTCGTTGCCGATCACCTGGGCCGCAACCTGGGTCACGACCTCCGGGATCACCGGGTTGACCTTGCCGGGCATGATCGAGGAGCCCTTCTGCAGCTCGGGCAGGAAGATCTCCGCGAGCCCGGCCCGCGGGCCCGAACCGAGGAAGCGCAGGTCGTTCGCGACCTTGGTCAGGCTGACGGCGAGCGTCTTCAGGGCCCCCGACGCCTCGACGAGCCCGTCGCGCGCGGCCTGCGACTCGAACGGATCGGCCGGAGGCGAGATCGGCAGGCTCGTGTCGGCACGGAGCTTGTCCCGCACGCGCGCGGCGAACTCGGGATGGGTGTTCAACCCGGTGCCGGTCGCGGTGCCGCCGAGCGGGATCTTGCCGAGCCGCTCGAGCGTCGCCTCGACGCGCGCCTTGCCTTCGTGCACCTGCGCGGCGTAGCCGCCGAACTCCTGGCCGAGCATCACGGGGACCGCGTCCATCCAGTGCGTGCGGCCCGACTTGACGATGTCGGCGAACTCCTCGGCCTTCGCGTCGAGCGCGGCGGCGAGCCCGTCGAGGGCCGGCAGCAGGTCGACGGTGATCTGCTCGAGCGCCGCAAGATGGACGGCCGAGGGGAACACGTCGTTCGAGCTCTGGCCCATGTTGACGTCGTCGTTCGGGTGCACGCCGGCGCCGGCGATGGTCGCGATCACCTCGTTCGCGTTCGTGTTCGACGAGGTGCCCGAGCCGGTCTGGAAGACGTCGATCGGAAACTGGTCGTCGAGCTCGCCGGCCGCGATGCGATCGCCGGCGGCGGCGATGCGCTGCGCCTTGTCGGCGTCGAGGAGCCCGAGCTCTGCGTTCGTGCGCGCGGCAGCGGCCTTGAGGCGTCCGAGCCAGCGCGCCACCGGAACCGGGATCGGCTCGCCTGAGACGGGGAAGTTGGCGATCGCCTTCCGGGTCTCGCCGCCCCACAGCTCTGTCGGGGTAGAAGCCGTGTCAGTCACGTTGGTGAGGCTAGCGCGGCCGGCCTGCCTGCAGGAGCGCTTCCCAGCCGGTCAGCTTCACCCGCGGCCGCCCGCGCGGCTCGCCGGCCGCGCGCTCCGCGGCGTCGATCGCCTGCCAGCCCGCGTACTCGACATACGTCGCCCCCTTGGCGTCGAGCAGCGCCTCGAGCGTCTGCGTCGAGTCGACACGGGCGAGCTTTCCGTCCCGCGCATCGGCCAGGAGGAGGTCGACGGTCTCCGTCGCGTCCTTCTTGTTCGTCCCGATCACGCCGCTCGGACCGCGCTTGATCCATCCGGCCGCGTAGGTCCGTTCGGCGCCCTCGACGCGCCCGCCCGTGTTCGGGATCACGCCGCGCCGCTCGTCGAACGGGACTCCCGGAAGGGCGACGCCCTGGTAGCCGACGCTGCGCAGCACGAGCCCGCACGAGATCGTCTCGGTCTCGCCGGTCGGGCGCGCGACGATGCGCCCGCCTTCCTCGACGAGCTCGTTGCGCACGATCTCGACCGCCTCGACGCGCTCGTCGCCGAGGATGGCGACGGGCGAGACGAGGAACCGCAAGACGATCTGCCGCGGCTTTCCCTCCGGCGCGCGCGCCGCGTACTCCTCGAGCAGGTCGAAGTTCCGCTTCGCGCGCTCACGGTCGGCCTCGAGCTCCGCTCGGCTCGCGGCATCGAGCTCCAGGTCGCGCGGTTCGACGACGGGCTCGGCGCCCTGCAGCTCGCCGAGCTCCTTGAGCTCGGGCGGTGTGAACGCAGCCTGCACCGGGCCGCGCCGGCCGAGCATGAGGATCTCGCGCACCGGCGATGCGGCGATCGCGTCGGCTGCGTCGTCGATCGTGTCCGTCGGCGCGAGCTCCGCCGCGGTCAGCGCAAGCATGCGGGCGCAATCGATCGCGACGTTGCCGTTCCCGATCACGACGACGCGTTCGCAGCCCAGGTCGAACTCGAGCTCCTGGAAGTCGGGATGGCCGTTGTACCAGGCGACGAACGCGGTGGCCGGCCACGAGCCGGGCAGGTCCTCCCCGGGGATGCCGAGCCGTCGATCGGTCTGCGCGCCGACCGTGTAGACGACCGCGTCGTAGAGCAAAAGCAGCTCCTCGTGCGACACGGTCGAGCCGACCTCGACATTGCCGAAGAACCGAAAGCCGGGCCGCGCCGCCGTCTTCTCGAACGCGCGCGAGACCGCCTTGATGTTCTCGTGGTCGGGTGCGACGCCGAGGCGCACGAGGCCCCACGGCGTCGGCAGTCGGTCGAGCAAGTCGACGGCCACCGGCGGGTCGTCGCTCTTCAGGAGCGCGTCGGCGGCGTAGAACCCGGCCGGCCCGGAACCGACAACGGCGACGTTGAGCGTCACGCAGCCAAAACTAGTGCCTGGCACCCCGTGAGGTGCCAGGCACCGAGGAAGGAGCTACGCGCTCGGATTGCGCGCCGGCATCGACGGCAGCTTCTCGCCGCTCGCCGCGAAGACCTGCCAGGCGCCGTACGCGATCACGGCGCCGAGGATCACGCCGATCCAGGCGGGCCAGTGGACGGCGTCGTCGGTGAGCGCCTTGAGCAGCGCGAACACCGGGATGAGCACGCCGAGCGCCAGCGTGGCGAGGCCGTCGGGCACCTGCTCGGGCAGCGCGACGTTGAACGCGCGCGCGGCCGTCCAGAGCACCAAGGCAATGACCATGAGGCTCATCAGCACGCCCCAGAAGCCGTGCCAGGCGTTCTGCCCCGCGGAGATCGACCCGAAGTCGACCTGCTGCCAATGCAGGAGCGTGTCAACGAAGAGCAACACCCCTGCCCCCAGAATGAGCTGCCGGCCCAGCGGCAGCCCCTTGAGCTGTTCCATGGCCTTCCTTTCCGGACGATGGCGTTGTGCGGATCCTCACGCATTGTTTGGCGTTTGTGAAGGGCATTCCTGCCTACCCGCCTGTGAGGCTCGCGCTACGTGCGGACGCCGGCTGCGTCGATCAGTGCGCGTGACCGCAGCCGGAGCCGCAGCCGGGGTCTTCGCCCTCCGCGACCTGGAAGCTCGAGCCACAGCCGCAGGCGGAGACGACGTTCGGGTTCTCGATCTTGAACCCCGACTCTTTCAGCGTCTCGAGAAAATCGATCGTCGACCCCTGCAGGTACGGCGCGCTGAACGGATCGACGACGACGCGGACGCCGTGGAACTCGAGCTCGTGGTCGCCCGACTGCGCGCCGCGGTCGAAGCCCAGCGCGTACTCGAAGCCGCTGCAGCCGCCGCCCTGGATCGCGACCCGAAGCACCTCGGCCTCGCCGGCCGGCTCGGCCGCCATGAGGGCGCCGATCTTGCTCGCGGCACGCGCGGTCAGCGTGACGACGGTGGTCTCGGACTGTTCGACGGTGGCCATCGCTCTCAGTGTAGCCACGACGTTCCCCGACGCGGGGTTTGTGACACCTGCAACGCCGGTGGTTGTGCCATCCGCGGCGTTCTTCGTGCTGCTAGCGTCCGACGCCGGAACCGAGGGAGGCAAGGTGTTCAACGACTGGTTGCCGTTTGCGATCTACGGGCTCTTCGCCTTGATGATCCCGGCAACGATGATGATCGGGAGC
>DASXDB010000075.1:0-2325 GCA_036490895.1 Gaiellaceae bacterium | reverse complement strand
CTGGCGGCGGCTGAATGCGAGCAGCTGGCGCGTCAGGATCGTCGCGCGCTCGGCGGCTGCGGCGATCTCGTTCAGCTCGGGCTGCGCGTCTTCGCTCTCCTCGAGCAGCGCCTCGCTGTACCCGCTGATGACCGTCAGGAGGTTGTTGAAATCGTGGGCGATCCCGCCGGCGAGGCGGCCGATCGCCTCGAGGCGCTGCGACTGTCGCAGCTGCTCTTCGAAGCTCTGGCGTTCGGTGAGATTGCGGCAGATCGCCTCGATCCCGGTCGGCTCGCCGTCCTCGAAGATGACCCGGCTCGCCACCTCGACCGGCACGTGACGCCCGTCCTTGGCGACCAGGTCGTGAACGTAGACGGTTGCGGCCGTCTCGCCGTCGAGCTTGTGGTCACGTGCGACGTCGAGCTCGTCGTGCCATTCGTGCGGAACGACGTTCGTGAGCGGTTCGCCGACGAGCTCCTCGGCCTCGTAGCCCAACGTTTCTGCGAACGCTCGGTTGACGGCCGTGAAGCGCGCATTCAGATCGACGGTGGCGATCATGTCGGTGGCGTTCTCGAACAGATCGCGGTACCGGGCCTCGCTGTTGCGAAGCGCCTGCTCGGCCTCGTACCGATCCGTGATGTCCTGGGCGAGCACGATGCGGGCAGTTCGCCCTGCGAACACGTGATCTTGCGAGATGACCTCCACGTCGAGATACGTCCCGTCCTTGCGTCTGTGACGCCACGTTCCGGACAGGTTGAGGCCGCGCTGGAGGGGGTTGTCGGGCGAGAGGACGACCGCACGAAGGCGTGCTCGGTCGTCGGGCGGTCGGATCTCCTCGATCGTCATGGCCAGGAACTCCTCGCGCGTGTAGCCGTAGCTTTGGATGGCTGCATCGTTGACGGCGAGGAACGAAAGGCTCTGGACGTCGTACACCCACATCGGGCTTGGGTTGCTCTCGAAGAGAAGCCGGTAGCTGCGTTCCGATTCCGCGATCCGGTCCTCGATCCGCTCCCGCTCGGCGAGTTCGCGGTTCAGGGACGAGACGAGCGTGTTCGCGTCCTCGGCAAGCCTTCGGAGCTCGCGCGGTCCGCCGGTCTCCACCGCGCCCGTCTCGCGCGCAGTGCGGAGGCTCGCCTGCAGGCGCCGGATCGGACGCACGAGGCTGCGCTGCATGAGGAGGACGGCGAGCAGCGCGGCGAGCAGGCCGGCCAGCACGACTGCGAAGCCGCGTCGCTCGAGTCGCTTGCTCGCGGCGAGGACTGCAGCCGTGCGCTCGCCGACGTAGAAATGCCAGCCGGGCCCCGCGACGGCCGCCGACGCGTACAACCGCGAGACGCCGTCGAGGTCGTCGCGCTCACCGGTGTCGGCGATCGCTGCATATCCCGTCGTTCCGAGCGGATGTCCGATCCATCGCGCCGGATCGACCGAGCGGGCGATCACGGTTCGGCCGTCGGCGCTCGTGACGAGGAACTCGTCCTGATGGCCGCCGCTGTAGAGGGACGCGAGCGCAGGCCCGACCGATTGGAGGTCGACGAACCCCGCGATCGCGCCCTTGCCGCCCGAGATGGGAACGGTGATCACGACGGCGTCGACACCGGTGGCGGGGTCTCGGAGCGGAGCGACGAACTGCGGCTTCGCGAGCGCGGCCGGAAGCCACGTGGCGCCCGCATAGGTGCTGTGCCCTGCCGCCTTCGGACGCGACGAGCACGCGACCTTGCCCGCTGCGTCGATGATGTCGACGTGGCTCTTGTCCGGCCCGTTGAGGCCGGCGAACGTGAGTGCGCAGCCCGCCGGATGCGCGAAGACCTGGGCGACCTGCGGATTCGCCGCGAGCTGTGCGACGGTCGTGTTGACGAGCGCGAGGTAGTCCCCCAACTGCTTCGACGCGGTTCGGGCTGCGAATCCCGCGTCGGAGTAGGCGGCGCGGCGGTGGTCGCGGGTCGTTGTCGACTGGACCACCCACGACGCGACGATCGCGGTCGCGAACACGATCGCAAGCAGCACGACGAAGTGTGCGCGAATCGGCCAGCGGCCGACGCTCCAGCTCACGAGGCGCTCAGCACGGTGAGACCGCTCGGACGGAACCGAAGCCGGTGGTCGCGAATGAGAGTCATCACGATCGTGACCAGCTCCGGATCCCACTGGCTGCCGCGCCCGTGCCCCAGCTCTGCAACGACCTCCGAGCTGTCCTTCGGCGGGCGATAGGGGCGCTCGCCCGACATCGCCTCGATGGAGTCGGCGATGGCGACGATCCGTGCGAGCATGGGAATCTCCTCACCGGCGAGGCGGTCGGGATAGCCGGTGCCGTCCCAACGCTCGTGGTGATGACGGACGATCGACCGGACG
>DASXDB010000074.1:0-3902 GCA_036490895.1 Gaiellaceae bacterium | reverse complement strand
CCAGCAGCTGATCAGCGACGGCAACAAGATCATCTTCGCGACGTCGTTCGGGTACCAGCCGGCGATGGCGGCTGCTGCTGCGAAGAATCCCGACGTCAAGTTCGAGATGGCGACCGGCACGATCATCAAGCCGAACATGGCTGAGTACTACGGCGCGGGTGAGGACGCGATCTACCTCTCCGGCATCGCCGCCGGCGCGGCCACGAAGACCGGCACGGTCGGCTATGTCGTCCCGTTCGCGATCCCCGAGGTGATCCGCCACACCAACGCGTTCACGCTGGGCGTCCAGAAGGCGCATCCGGGCGCGAAGGTGAAGATCGTCTGGACGAACTCGTGGTTCGATCCGGCCAAGGAGAAGAAGGCGGCCGAGAACCTGAAGGCCGCGGGCGCCGACGTCCTCGGGCAGAACGTCGACAGCCCGTCGACCGGCCAGTTCGCCAAGTCCGTCGGAATCCCGTGGGTCGGCTACGACTCGAACGCGCAGTCGTTCGCGCCGAAGCAGTGGCTCACCGCGGCCGTCTACAACTGGGGCCCGTACTACCTGAGGCGGGTCAAGGCCGCGATGAACGGCACCTGGAAGACGGGCAACTACTACGGCAGCCTGAAGGACGGGTTCACGAAGCTCGCGCCGTTCGGGCCGGACGTCTCCGCGAAGACGAAGGCGCTGATCGCTGCGCAGGAGAAGTTGCTGAAGAGCGGCACGTGGAACGAGTTCAGCGGCCCGATCTACGACCAGAAGGGCAAGTTGCAGATCCCGAAAGGCAAGCGCCCGACGTTCACCGACCTCTACTCGATGAACTACCTCGTGAAGGGCGTCATCGGGAGCCCCAAGGGCTGACCGTGTGAGGGGCGGGTGGGTGCTCCGGCGCCCGCCCGCCCTTTTTCTATGGCCGCCGTCGAACTCCGCGAGATCACGAAGCGGTTCCCCGGCGTCGTCGCGAACGACGGCGTCCACTTCGAGGCGGCGGAGGGCGAGGTGCACGCGCTGCTCGGCGAGAACGGCGCGGGGAAGTCGACGCTCTCGAACATCCTCACGGGTCTCTACCGGCCGGACGAGGGCGAGATCCTGCTCTGGGGCAAGCCGGTCTCGTTCGCGTCACCGCGCGAGGCGCTCGAGGCCGGGATCGGGATGGTGCACCAGCACTTCCGCCTAGTGCCGCCTTTCACCGTCGCCGAGAACGTCATCCTCGGCGACCACCGCGGCGAAGGGAAGAAGTTCCTGGTGCATCCGCGGCGGATCGAGCGCCGCGTCGCCGAGCTCGGCGAGCGGTACCGCATCGCCGTCGATCCGCAGGCGCGCATCTGGCAGCTCTCGATCGGCGAGCAGCAGCGGGTCGAGATCCTGAAGGCGCTCTATCGCGAAGCCCGAATCCTGATCCTCGACGAGCCGACGGCGGTGCTCACGCCGCAAGAGGCCGAGTCGCTGTTCGAGACGCTCCGCGTGATGGCGGACGAAGGACGGACGATCATCTTCATCTCGCACAAGCTGCACGAGGTGAAAGCGGTCTCCGACCGCGTCACGGTGCTGCGCGACGGAAAGACGATCGACACCGTCGCGACGTCGGACGCCACGCCGCGTTCGCTCGCGTCGTTGATGGTCGGCCGCGAGGTGTCGCTCGCCACACGCGTCGTGCGAGGAACGGAGGTGGGCGAGCCGGTGCTCGAAGTGCAGTCGCTGTGGGCGACGGCGGATCGCGGCGGTGACGCGCTGCGCGGGATCGACCTGACGCTCCGCGCCGGTGAGATCCTCGCGATCGCCGGAGTCGCCGGGAACGGCCAGCGCGAGCTCGCCGAAACGATCACCGGCATGCGCACCCCGAGTCGCGGCGCGATCGTGCTCGGCGGGCGGCGCCTGCGCGGCGGCGACGCACGGGAGGCGATCCGGGCCGGCATCGCGCACGTGCCGGAGGACCGGCTCCACACGGGTGTCGCACCGTCCCTGCCGATCTCGTCGAACGTCGTCCTCAAGTCCTATCGCGCCGGCCACGTCACACGCGGCCCGTTCCTCAAGCTGCGCGGGATCCGCAAGCATGCGGCCGAGTTGATCCACCGCTACGACGTCCGCGGCGGCGGGCCGGAGCTGCCCGCACGGCAGCTGTCGGGCGGGAACCTGCAGAAGGTCGTACTCGCACGCGAGTTCGAGGGCAGCCCGCGCGTCCTCGTGGTCGCGTCGCCGACCCGCGGCCTGGACGTCGCCGCGATCGAGACGGTGCACCGTTACCTGCGCGAGGCGGCGGAGGGTTACGTCGGCGTCCTCCTCATCTCCGAGGATCTCGACGAGATCCTCGCCCTCGCCGACCGGGTCGCGGTCATCTACGAGGGCGCGATTGTCGGCGAGCGCGACGCGAGCGCGGCCACGGTGGACGAGCTCGGGCTGCTGATGGCGGGCGCGACCGAATGATCCGGATCGAGCGCCGGCTCTCGCAGCCGCGTTGGCTGGCGGTCGTCGTCCCGCTGGGCTCGCTCGCCGTCGCGTTCGGCGTCATGACGCTCGTCCTGCTCGCGACCGGGCACGCGCCCGGTCACACGTTCTGGCGCCTGCTCGACACCGGCTTCGGGAGCAAGAGCGCGCTCAACGAGACGTTCATCTCTGCGACGCCGCTGCTCTTCACAGGCCTCTGCGCGGCGGTGGCGTTTCGCATGCAGCTCTTCAACATCGGCGGCGAGGGACAGCTCTACGCCGGGGCGATCCTCGGTGCGGGCGCCGGCGTCGCGCTCGGAAATCACACCGGCTGGCTCTCGGTGCCGGGGATGATCGTCGCCGGAGCGATCGGCGGCGCGGCGCTCGCGCTGGTGCCGGCGATCCTGCGGGCGTTCTTCTCGACGAACGAGATCATCACGTCTCTGATGCTCAACTACGTCGGCGCGCTCGTCGTCAACTACCTGATCTTCGACTCCGAGTCGTACTGGCGCGACACGTCGAGCCCGACGGCGAAGGTGTTTCCGCAGGGCAAGAACTTGCCCGACGCCGCGAGCTGGCCGGTGGCGCATACGGTCGGCCTGTACCTCCCGTTCGGGTTGCTGGTCGGCGTGGTGCTCGCCGCCGTGATCTGGCTGCTCTATTCGCGCACGCGGTTCGGGTTCGAGGTGCAGGTGATCGGCGACTCCCCGCGCGCGGCGACGTACGCGGGCATGCGGACCCGGCGGAAGATCCTCGCGGTGATGGCGATCTCGGGCGCGATCGCCGGCATCGGCGGCGCGAGCCAGGACGGCGACTTCCGCCATACGCTCGACCCGCGCGGGCTCACCGCGGCCGGGTACGGCTACGCAGGGATCGTGATCGCGGCGCTCGCGCGCTACAACCCGTTCGCCGTCTGCCTGATCGCGTTCCTGCTCGGCGGGCTGCAGAACGCCGGCTTCGCGCTGCAAGGCGTCGACTTCCCGTCGGGGCTCGTCGGCGTCATGCAGGGCGTGATCCTGTTCTGCGTGCTCGGAGGCGAGATGCTCATGCGCTACCGCGTGCGGTTCTCTCGCGGGCCGCGTGCTTCGGAGGCGACGGCGTGACGCTGCTCGCGGCCGGCGGCATCAACGACTCGATAGTGGTCGTCGTGCTCGCGTCTGCCGTCGCCTACGGCACGCCGTTGCTCTACGCCGCCCTCGGCGAGCTGCTGGCGGAGCGCTCCGGCGTGCTCAACCTCGGCGTCGAGGGGATGATGCTCGTCGGCGCGGTGATGGGGTTCTGGGCGGTGCAGCGCACCGACTCCTTGCTGCTCGCGATCCTGGCCGCCGCGATCGCGGGCGGCGCGATGGCGCTCATCCATGCGTTCCTCGTCATCACGCTGCGGGCGAACCAGATCGTCTCCGGGCTCGCGTTGACGATCTTCGCGGGCGCGGCCGGGCTCTCGTCGTACCTCGGCAACGACCTGAACGTCGCCGGCCAGCCGGCGAAGCACTCGTTCGGC
>DASXDB010000073.1:0-7219 GCA_036490895.1 Gaiellaceae bacterium | reverse complement strand
GGTCGTCGCCACGGGACGACTTTAGAGTCGTTCGCGGATCCGGTCGCCCACTGAGGCCATTTCCAGCTTGGCGCCGGTCACGTCCTTCAGGAGCGCGTCGGCGGTCGGCTCCTGGCCGACCGACCACAGCTCGCGCAGGAGATCGCCGGACTCGCGCCGTGCGAACCACTCGTTCCCGAACTCGCTCCGGAGGAAGTCGCGCAGCTGAGCCTCGAAGGCCCACGAGCGCAGATAGCCGATCACGTAGAAGCTGCCGTCGACGTCGTCGAGATAGCTCTCCGAGTGGACCGGGATCTTCACGGCGTCCGACAGGAGCTCCTCGTAGCGGCTGCGCACCGTCGTCGGGTCGTCGACCTGGAAGAGCTCGATCTCGTAGAGGAGCTTCGCGCAGTAGCGTCGCACGAAGTAGAGCAGCGAGACGGCGCCGTCCTTGCCGAGCGCCTTGACGTTTGGGACGTCGAGCCGGCGGCTGAGCCACGCAGGCTCCGTCACGAGGTGCTGCATCAACATCGCCCAGCCTTCGGTGACGGCGTTGTCGCCGAGTCGCTTTCCCTCCATCGAGAGCCCGTCACTCGTGCAGGCGTAGTGCTCGGTGTGCCCGGCCTCGTGGAAGAGCGCCTCCCAGTCGTCCTTGCCGCCGATCGGCTGGATGACGAGCATCACCTTCCCAGGCACCTCGATCGGCGCGCAGAAGGCACGCGGCGACTTGCTCGGCCGCACCTCCAGATCGAGGTGGACGTTCGTCTGTGAGCGGATGTCGATGCCGAGCTCGGTCAGCGTCGCCTCGAGTGCGGGCAGCATCCTGTCCGCCGGATATTGCGCGTCGAGCTCCGGTGCGCGGAACAGGCGGCCGACGTCCCACGGCCTCGCCTCGTCGAGCCCGAACCCGAGCCGTGCGCGGAACAGCGCATCGCCTACGTCTTCCCACAGCTGCTCCGTATCGTCGAGGAGCGCGCGGCACTCGGTTGCGAGCTCGTCGAGCCTGAACCCGAACCGTTTGTACAGCTCGTAGTAGTTCGGAGCGTTGAGCGCCTTGACGGCGTCGCGGTCGATGCGGTGGGCGTCCAGATAGAGCGGGTTCAGGTGCTCGTCCAGGAGGCGGATCCGCTGCTCGTCGATCCGCTGGCGCTTGCCGCGATCGGTCTCGTTGGACATCACGACGCGCGCCATGCGGTACGGCATCGTCTCTCCGTCGGCGGTCAGCTCGAGGGTCGCCTCGACCTCCGCAGCCCTCGCCTGGTGTGACCGCGTGAGGTTGCCGAGGAAGCCCTCGCAGGCGAAGCGCCAGAGCTCGGTGGGCGCGTGCTCCAGCCGTTGCGCCGTCTCGAGCCGGGTGAGGTCCTCGTACTCCTCGTAGATCGGCTCGATGTCGAGCGTCTCCTTGAACCCCGCGAAGTGGTCGTAGTACTCCTGCAGCATGTCGCGGTTGAACGCGTCGCCGCGCTCGCGGAAGGCATCGACCTCGCTCGGTGTGTACGGGGTAGCCGTCATCGCGCCCTAGGATACGGCCTCGTGCACGAGCTCCGAATCGCCACCGATCGCCACACGCAGCTCCTCGACATCACGGCCCAGGTCCGGGGCGTGCTCCATGACGCCGACGGCGCCTCGGCCGTGCTCGTGTACGTCCCGCATACGACGGCGGGGCTCACGATCAACGAGCACGCCGATCCGATGGTGGCGCGCGACTTCGAGATGGCGCTCGAGAAGCTCGTCCCGGAGGCATGGGGGTGGCAGCACCTCGAGGAAGGCGAGGAGAATGCGCCGTCGCATCCGCGTGCGTCGCTGATGGGGCCGCAGGTGCTGGTACCGCTTCGCAGCGGCGAGCTCGCGCTCGGCACGTGGCAGGGCATCTTCCTCTGCGAGTTCGACGGCCCGCGCACGCGGTCCGTGTACGTCACCGTGCTGCAGTAGTGGCCGTCGACCTGAACGCCGACGTCGGGGAAGGCTTCGCCGACGACGTGCGTCTCCTCGACGTCGTGACGAGCGCAAACGTCGCGTGCGGGTTCCACGCGGGATCGGTCGAGACGATGCGGATGGTGTGCGCGGAAGCCGCGGCTCGAGGCGTGTCGGTCGGTGCGCACCCCTCCTTTCGCGACCGTGCGGGATTCGGGCGCCGCGACGTCGACGTGCCGCTCGATGCCCTGCGCGACGACGTTGCCGAGCAGATCGCCGTGCTCGACCAGGTCGCGGCGGGGGAGGGCGTCGAGGTCACCTACGTGAAGCCGCACGGCGCGCTTTACACGCGCGCGATTGCGGACGGCGGGGTGGCACGCGCGATCGTCGACGCGGTGGCCGCGTACGGCGTGGCGATGCTCGCGTGGCCCGGCTCGGAGCTTCTCGAGCAGGCGCGCGACCGGGGGATCGAGTCGTTCGCCGAGGGGTTCGCCGATCGCGGCTACGCGAGTGGCCGCCTCGTGCCGCGCGATCAGCCGGGTGCGCTGCTCGCGGCGCCCGAGGCGGCCGAGCAGGCGCTGGCGCTCGCGCGGGCGGGCGAGGTGCGGTCGATCTGCGTCCACGGCGACAGCCCCGGCGCAGCCGACCTCGCCGCGCAGGTCCGGGCCGCCCTCATCGACGCCGAGTTCACGATTCGCCGGTTCACGTGAACGTCACCGTCCGCCCGGCCGGCGATCACGGTGCGCTCATCGAGCTGCCCGACAACGGAGCTGCGGTGCGGCTCGCCGGCTTGCTGCGCGAGGAGCGGTCGGATCTTCTGGACGTGGTCATCGGGCACACCACCGTGCTCGTCACCTGGGTCGGCGAGATCCCGGACCTCGGTGATGCCGCGGAGCGCGCGCTCGTCTCCGAGGCGGGGCCGGCCGGCCGCCTGGTCGAGATCCCGGTCGTCTACGATGGCCCGGACCTCGACGAGGTCGCCCGGCTGACGGGCTTGTCGCCGGAGGAGGTGATCGCCCGGCACACCGGCGCGGAGCACGTCGCCGCGTTCATCGGGTTCCAGCCGGGATTCGCGTATCTCACAGGCGGCGACGAGCTGCTGCACGTGCCGCGCCGTGACGTGCCGCGGACCCGCGTCCCCGGTGGCACCGTCGCGATCGCGGGCCCGTACTCGGGCGTGTATCCGCGCGAGTCGCCGGGCGGCTGGCGGCTGCTCGGCTCCACCACCGCGCTCATGTTCGATCCCGCCCGCGAGCCGCCTGCGCTGCTCGCGCCGGGAGACCGGGTCCGGTTCGTCGTCGCATGACCCGCATCGAGGTCGTCACTCCCGGGCTGCTCACGACGGTGCAGGATCGCGGCCGTCCGGGTCTGGCGCACCTCGGCGTGCCGCCGTCGGGCGCCGCTGACCCTGCCGCCTACGAGCTCGGCAACCGCATGGTCGGGAACCCGGACGGCGCGGCGGCGCTCGAGGCCACACTCGACGGGCCGGTGCTGCGCTTCGACGCTCCCACGACGGTGGCGCTGACCGGCGCGACGACGCCCGTCGTCCGTACCGTCGAGATGCTCGACGTCGGACGGTGCGTGAACGGCGTGCGCACGTATGTCTGCGTTCGCGGCGGGATCGACGTCGAGCCGGTGCTCGGCAGCCGCTCGACCGACCTGCTCACGGGTCTCGGGCCGGCGCCGCTGCGCGGAGGCGATGTGCTTCGCGTCGGGCCGGCGCCGTCTCGACCGGCGGGTCCGGGGACTGTCCCGGGACCCGCCGTGCCGGGCACGCCCGTCCTGCGCATCGTCCCCGGCCCGCGCGACGCCTGGTTCGCGCCCGATGCGCTCGAGGCCCTGTGCTCGGAACCGTGGCGGGTCAGCTCGTCGTCGAACCGCGTCGGCATCCGGCTCGAAGGCCCGGCGCTCGAGCGTGCTCGTCGCGATGAGCTCCTGTCGGAAGGTCTCGTGACGGGCGCGCTCCAGGTGCCGCCGTCCGGGCAGCCGATCCTGCTGCTGCAGGATCATCCGACGACCGGCGGCTACCCGGTGATCGGCGTCGTTCGCTCGGACGACGTGCCGCTCGCGGCCCAGCTCGCTCCCGGGTTCCGCGTGCGATTCGTGGTCGATCCTCAGTTCACCTGATCGACCTTGAGCGCCGTGATCGTCACACCCATGTTCGCCTCGCCCTGGTCGGGGTCGGCGTGGCAGTCGACGTGGAACTTCCCACCGCTCGCAACGGACGCCGCTCCCGAGATCTCCGCCGGGGTGATGCCGCTGTTGCTGTCGGACTTGATGTCGACGGCCATGAGCGGATCGAGGTTTTGCGTCGTTCCGGTTCCGGCGTAGAGGAAGCACCGCACGTTCGCGGAGTCGGCGGCGGCGCTCGATTCGATGTCTGCCCAGACGAGGTACGTGCCTGCGTCGAGGTTCGACAGCGTGGTCACCGCGGTGTTCTGGCCCGGCGCGACGAGGTTCGTGTCGGTGGCGAAGTACGAGCGCGCCGAGCTCGACGAGCCCGCGGGGCCTTGAGGTCCCGTCGGCCCTGCAGGCCCCGTCGGTCCCGCCGGCCCCGTAGGCCCGGCTGCGCCGGCTGCGCCCGCCGGACCTGCCGGACCTGCCGGCCCTTGCCTGTTCCAATCGAGCGAGGTTTCCTTCGTGCCGCAGGTGGAGGCGCTGTCGATGACTCGCAACGCGCCCCCGGACTTCGAGTAGCAACTGTGGATCACACCGCCCGAATCGGGAATCGAGGCGTATGCGACCGCGGCCGCGGCGGCGGCCGCCGCGAGCGCGATCGGGAAGACAATCCGTTTGCTCATGTGATGCTCCTTTCAGAGATGATGAGCGGAATCGAGCCGTGGCCTCGACGGTACGGTCGGCCGGGCACGGCCGAAATGCCTGAAACCTGGACTCTTTTGCCGCCGCAACGCCGCTCCGTCTAGCCTGCGGGCATGGCCGCCCCGGTGCAGCGAGGCCAGGAGCTCCAGCTCACGGTCGACTCGCTCGCCTACGGCGGGAACGGCGTCGCGCGCCTCGACGGGTTCGTCGTGTTCGTGCGCCGAGGGCTTCCGGGCGACACCGTTCGCGCCCGTGTGACGAAGGTGCATCGCCGCCATGCAGAGGCGATCGCGACCGACGTGATCGCCTCCGGGCCTCAGCGCGTCGACGCGCCGTGCGCGCACTACCCGGCTTGCGGCGGCTGTCGGTTCCAGGACCTCGCGTACGAGGCGCAGCTCGTGGCGAAGGAGCAGTGGGTCGCGGACTCGCTCGAGCGGCTCGCCGGGCTGACCGACCCGCCGCTCGAGCCGATCGTCGGTGCGGCATCGCAGTTCGGCTACCGGAACAAGATGGAGTACTCGTTCGCAACGGCCGACGAGCGCCCGACCCTCGGCCTGCACCGTGCCGGCCGCTGGGACGAGGTGCTCGAGATCGAGAAGTGCTGGCTGACGTCCGACCTCGGCAACGCGATCCGCAACCGCGTGCGCGACTGGTCGCGCGAGGAGAAGCTCGCCGCCTACGACCAGGCGACCCAGGAGGGATACCTCCGTCACCTCGTCGTCCGCGAAGGACGCAACACCGGCCAGGCGCTCGTGCAGCTCGTCACGGCCCGCGGCGAGCGGTTCGACCGCGAGCGCCTGATCGAGGTGCTCACCGAGTTCCCCGAGGTGAAGTCGATCCACTGGTCGGTGAACCGCGGGCCGGCCGAGGTGACGAACCTGCCGACGGAGCTCCTCTGGGGCGAAGACGCGATCGAGGAGGAGATCGGCGGCCTCCGCCTCCGCGTGCGGCCGAACGCGTTCCTGCAGACGAACACCGAGATGGCGGAGCGGCTCTACGCGATCGCGCGCGATCTCGCGGCGCTCGAGGGCGGTGAGAGCGTCTACGACCTGTACTGCGGGATCGGGACGATCGGGCTCTCGATGGCGGCGTCGGCGCTGACGGTGTGGGGGATCGAGATCTCGGAAGAGTCGGTTGCGTGCGCGATCGAGAACCAGGAGCTGAACAGCGTCGGAAACGCGGCGTTCTTCGCCGGCAACGTGGGCGAGGTCCTCACGGACCTACGCGACCGCGCCGGTGATCCGGACGTCGTGGTCGTCGACCCGCCGCGCGCGGGCCTCGCCGGCAAGGCGCTGCGACGGCTGGGGGAGATCGGAGCGCCGCGCGTCGTCTACGTCTCCTGCAACCCGACGACCCTCGCAAGCGACGTGAAGCGGTTGTCGGACGACTACGGCTACCGGCTCGTGCGCGCGCAGCCCGTCGACATGTTCCCGCACACGCCGCACGTCGAGTGCGCGGCGCTACTGGTGTCGGACACCACCGGTGTCTGACACCTCTTCAGGCTGACGGACGGCTCTCCAGAGCAGGTCGGCGTTCGGCAGCAAGAACCCGAGCGTGATCGCGGGCAGCGCCGGCAACCCGCTCAGGTCGAAGTAGACCGTCGCCGCGATCGTCAGGCCGAGCCCGGCGACCAGGCCGACCCAGGTCGCGAACACGCGCAACCCGAACCGCGACGCGGCGCCGAGGAACAACGCGAAGAAGAGGAGGTCCGGCACCCCGAGGTTCGCCGCCGCATGCTCACCCGGCACCGGGAATGCGAACGAGAGCACCGAGAACACGTGCTCGTGATGCTCGACGATCTGCTTCGTCGGACCGCGCCACACCGAGTAGATGTCGATCCACGGGATGATCGCGGCGACCAGCACGACCCACGACACGGTCTCGAAGAACGCCAGGAACCACCAGCCGAGAAGCGTCGTCGCGCCGAGACGCGCGAAGTTCGCGAACACGTCCGCATGGACGAGCTCCAACACGACGGCAAGCGCGACGCACGCGATGCCGGCCGGGAAGAGCCGGCGCCACGACCACCACGGCACCGCGACGAGCACGAGCCCGAAGACCAGCGGCATCAGTACGCACGCGATGAACGCGACGTCCCACCACAGCCCGGCCTGCCACCAGTGCGCGTTCGTCTCGTAGTAGACGACGAGCCCGAGAAGAAGGCCTAGTAGGGCGGAAGCTCGGCCCACCACGGCCCGACCGTCTTGAACGCGTTCCAGAACGCGGTCTTCGCCGGCCCCTCGTCGAGCGATAGGTCGATGTCGGGGACGTAGAGCCCCTCGATCGTCGGCGAGAACCGCTGCAGCTCGCCCTCGTCCGGTTGGAGGGGAGACGATAGCTGGAATGCGATGCCGTTCAAGAACTAGAGGGCGTCGTCGCCCATCACGACGACCAGCTTCGGCTCGACGATCCGCAGCTCGCGCCGAAGCCACTCCGCGGCGACGCCGAGGTCGCTGGCGGCGAACTTGACGCAGTTCGTCCCGTAGACCTCCATCGGGTCGACGTG
>DASXDB010000072.1:0-9116 GCA_036490895.1 Gaiellaceae bacterium | reverse complement strand
TCGACCGTCGACAAGGTCCGTACGGCCGTCGAAGGCCTCGGCGACCTGATGGACGACTACGAGTTCCACTTCCCGCAGGAGCTCTCGCGGGACAACCTCGATGCGGTTCGCGAGGCGCTCGACGGTCACGGGATCTACGCCGTCGCGACCGGGACGCACCTGAACCCGCGCTTCGGCAAGGGCGGGTTGTCATCACCCGACGACGAGGTTCGCGCCGCGGCGCTCGCCGAGGCGCTCGATGCGGCGGCGTTCGCCGGCGAGCTCGGTTCGACGATGATCCTCTGGCCGGGGGTCGAGGGCTACAACTACCCGTTCCAGACACCGTACGCCGACTCGTGGGCGCGGTTCATCGACGGCGTCGGCCAGGTGGCGAGCCGGTGCGCCGAGAGCGGAACAACGCTCTTCCTGGAGCACAAGAACTCCGAGCCCGCGATGAAGATCTTCATGCGGAACATCGGCATGACGCTGCACGTGATTCACACGCTGCGCACGCAGGGGATCGACAACGTGAAGGTCAACATGGACTGGCAGCACCTGATCATGAACGGCGAGAACCTCGCCGAGTACGCCGCGCTGCTCGCGGCCGATGGCCTCCTCGGCCATCAGCATGCGAACTCCGGCTGGGGCACGTTCGACGACGACAACATGGTCGGCGCCACCGCGTTCATGGAGACGCTCGAGCTCGCGATCGAGCTGCGCCGCGCGGGGTACGGCGACAACGGGGAGCGGCTCGGGTTCGATCTGTACCCGTACACCGAGGACGCGGTCGGCGCCGTGAAGCGGTCGGTGCTCCACTGGCGGTTCATCGACGGCGTCGCGGCCCGGATCGACGAGGGCGAGCTCCGCAAGGCGCAGCAGGCCAAGGACGCCGTGCGCGCCTACGAGCTGGTGTACGGCGCTCTCGGCGCGTGACGACGCTGATCGGCCTCGACGTCGGCACGTCCGGCGTCAAGGGAATCGCAATCGACGGCCACGGCGCAGTGCTGGCCGTCGCCGAAGAGGGGTACCCGCTGTCGACGCCGCAGCCCGGCTGGTCGGAGCAGGATCCGGAGGACTGGTGGCGCGCGTCGCAGGCTGTGCTGGCGCGGCTCCCGGAGGGGCCTGTCGGCCTGTCCGGGCAGATGCACGGGCTCGTCGTGCTCGACGAAGCAGATCGTGTCCTCCGCCCGGCGATCCTCTGGAACGACCAGCGCACGGGTGCCGAGTGCGCAGAGATCGAAGAGCGGGTCGGCCTCGAGCGGCTGATCGCGCTCACGGGCAACCGTGCGCTCACCGGGTTCACCGCGCCGAAGCTCCTGTGGCTCAGGAAGCACGAGCCCGCGACGTATGCCCGAATCCGGCGGATCCTGCTGCCGAAGGACTACGTCCGGCTGCGGCTGACCGGTGAGCACGCCATCGACGCCGCGGACGCCTCCGGGACGCTGCTGTTCGACGTCGCGAACCGCCGCTGGTCGGCTGAGGTCTGCGACGCGCTCGACATCCCGCTCGGCTGGCTGCCGGCCGCGCACGAGTCGACGGCGATCGGGGGCGCCGGCGACCAGGCCGCCGCCGCGCTCGGGGTCGGGATCGCGGCGCCCGGCCCCGTGTCCGTCGTGCTCGGCACCTCGGGCGTGGTGTTCACGGCACTGCCCGCCTATGCACCGGACGCGCAGGCACGTGTGCACACGTTCTGCCACGCCGTGCCGGGCACGTGGCACGCAATGGGCGTGATGTTGAGCGCCGCCGGCTCCGCGGCGTGGCTGCGGCACTCGCTCGGTGCGCCGTTCGAGGCCCTCGACGCGGAGGCCGAGCAGTGGGAGCCGGGCGCCGAGGGCCTGCTGTTCGCGCCGTACCTCGCCGGCGAGCGCACGCCGTATCCCGATCCAGACGCGCGCGGAGCGTTCACCGGGTTGTCGCTCCGCCACGATCGCGGTGCGCTCTGGCGAGCGATGCTCGAGGGCGTCGCGTTCGGCCTCCGCGACTCGCTGGAGCTCCTGCGCGAGCTCGGTGCACGTCCTGCGGTCGGGCGCGTCTCGGGCGGAGGCGCGCGCAGCGAGCTGTGGCTCCAGATCGCCGCGTCGGCGCTTCAACTGCCACTGGAGCGCATGGAGACCGAGGAAGGATCCGCGTTCGGCGCGGCACTGCTCGCGGGCATCCGCTCAGGGACGTTCGCGAATGCCGCCGACGCGGTCGCGCGCTGCGTGCGGACGCGCGATCGCATCGAGCCGGTCTGGGACTACGAGGAGCAGTACCGGCGCTTCCGGTCGCTCTACGCCACGCTGAGAGCGATCAGGAGCTAGTTCATGACCTCCGGGAGCTTCTTCTCGAGGTCGTCCACGTATGAGGCCGGCGTGGATCCGCCGGGCAAAGGAATGCCGGCTTCGCTTCGCCAGAGGGCATCGCCCAAAGCGGTGCGGACGTGCCACGCCATGATCCTGCTCAGAGAGAGTGTCCTGCCGCTCAGCGCCTCATAGTGTTCTCGGACGGCGTGGACGAGCGCAAGTGTCGGCTCCATCGGCGGGAGATACCGCAAGTCGTACTCGGGGTCGGCCGGACCGGCCATTTCGAAGTCGGTCATGAGCCGCAGCGTCCACGTCTTTCGATCCCACACCTGGTTGAAGCCGTGCAGATCGCCATGCACGAACGACTGCGTGATCAAAGGGGTGCTGAGCACCTCGTCGACCCAGTCGCACCAGCCAAGAACGAGATTCGTCCTTCGCCGGTCGAGGAGTTCGGGCAGCCGCTCGCGAATCGCCGGTGTGGTGCCTTGCGGCTCAGGTGTGGCGATGGCGGGAACGCGGTCTCGCATCTCTTCGAGCACCGCTGGACGATGAAGGGCGGTCAAGAACGCCGCGAGTTCGGCCGCGATCAAGACGCGGTCCCGTTCATTGACGTGCCGAGACTCGAAGCGAAGCGGCCGGCCTGCGACGAGGTGCGTCACGAAAGCCATTGGATCATCGCTTGACCCCGCGAGTCGGGCTATCGGAAGGGCCGGTGCGGCGTCCGCAAGAGCCTGCAACACAGATGCCTCCCGATAGACGCGCTTGGCTGCCGCCTCCGACCACGCGAACTTCACGACGAACGAGCCGCCGACGATGGCAGTGCTCACACACCACTCCGGATTCGAAGTCTCCGGGTCGGGCGGGAGGGCGACCGTTGCATTTGCGAGGTCGGGGACGGCAGCTGCAACCGCCCGACGAATCGATGCCTCCGACGGGTCAGCCAACCAGTGCGTCGCCGGCCTCCAGACGCCCGTGCACCGCGCCACATACGCAGCACATCCAAGTCGCAGACACAACGAGCACGATACGGGGCCGAGTTCGCGCGTTTCTCATGCCCCGTGGGCGCCTGACTCCGGCGACCACGCGCTCGCGCCGCTCAGCGGGTGCCGCGGAGCTCGTCGAGCTGGTATCCCGTGCTCGTGCAGCCCTGCGCTCGCGCGGCGGCTGCCGGCCGGAACCGCACGAGCCTCGTACCGGTGTAGCCCGTCGCCCTGCCGTGGGAATCGGTGGTCACGTGAAGCGTCGCGAACTCCTCGGTGAGCTCCCCTCTCGCGTGGACGGAGGCACAGCTGGCCGGGTACGTGAGCAAGCAATCGCACTCGGTTGCCCAACGGCCGTGGTAGCTGGTCGCACCTGCCGGCTGGAACGTCGCCCGGAAGATCGTTCCCGGATGATCGTTGGACGGATGCGACATCGCGGTGGTGCAACCGCCGCTGCCGCATTCGGGAACGAAGCTCCACGGCTGAACCCACTGCACTCCAAGCCCGCCTGCATTGGCGACCGCGACCTCGCGGTCCGTCGTATGGAACGTGCCTTCGAGCCGAGGCGCTGGACCACGCTCCGCGCCGCCGACGAGGTCGCGGACGCGGGCCTCGAGGCCGAGCACCACGCCGAGCTCGACCTGGAGCGTCGCGGCTTCGTCCGCACGGCCTGTGTCCGCGGCGATCGCGAGCAGGAAGTACTCGGACCTGCCGGAGGAGACGGAGACGACGTCGTAGAGCACCGGATGTGCGGCACCGGGCCAGGTGACGACGGAGCGTGACGCGAACTGATGATCCGCCAACTCGGGAAGCGGCAACGACGTTGCCCGAACGATGTGTGCGCCTCGCTTGTGCACCGACTTCACCATCTGCTGCGCCAGGCACATGAGCGACCCGCTCCGCGGGTGGTTGCGCTGCCAGTCGAGTTCCGCCATCTCAGGCTGCGCAAGGAGGTCGACCTGCGAATAGAGATAGGCGCCGGCGACCTCGTACTGCGCCGCGGCGTCGCCGGTGACAGTCAAGCCGGCCAGGTTGTCCGGCGGGACGCCTTTGCAGGTGGTCGTATCAGGCGACCGGTCCGCCTTGGTCGCTCCGCCCTTCCAGGCCAGAGACGGAAGATCACCGCGGAAGTTCGCGACGCGCTTCGCGAGCGCGATGTCGTGGGCGTTGATCGCGAAGTGGTAGTTGGGAGCACTCGCGGATGCGCCGCCCGCGCACGCGAAGATCACACACGCGACCGCGATCGCCATCTGCGCGATGCGCACTGCTGTTCTCGACCGACGGAGACCCCTCACGCGAGCCCATCATCGGTCGATCGTGACCAGGCCCAATCCCGAGTCCGAGGGATTGCTTCCCGCTCGTCGAGAAGGTGTCTGACACTCTTGGTGTCAGACACCTGTGCGGTCGCACGACGTACCGGAACTCGGCGATGCGTGTGTGTCCTCCGGCTCCCATCCGTAAGCGGGGTGATACCCCCAACAGTCCGGGCGGCTCCCGTCCGTGTCCGTCAACCCGTAGGCGTCGGCGAGTTGACGAGCGCTGATGATCGTCCCTGCCCAGCGTGCGGCATCGGCGTCCGACGCGAGTGCGGCGACGCCTCGCGCGACGTAGCTCGGCGACTCGCGGTTCTCAACGCGCCGACCCGGGGCAACCGAAGCGGTTATGCGCGGGATCGCTCCTCGACGGCGCGCATCGCATAGCCGCCCTCGAGCATCGCGGGCGCGCGCTGCATCAGCCGGTCCCAATCCGGGACGTCCCAGCCGAACGCGTCGGCCAGGCGCACGATCATGTTGAACAGCGCGGCCACGTGGGCTGCCTGCTGCAACGCCTCGCGCGAGACGCCGGCGGCGTACGCAGCTTCGGCGTCGGCCGCCGTCAGCTCGTCGGGTTTCAGCGTCTGCTTCTCGACGAATCCGAGGGCGGCGCGCAGCCGCTCGTCGACCGGCGCGGTGCGCCAGTCCTCCCTGACCCCGTCCCAGACCTCCTCGCCGAGCGCATACGACGCGACCGCGCCGTGGGAGCTGAGTCAGAAGAGGCACTGGTTGAGATGCGATGCGAAGCCGGCGAACAGCTCGCGCTCGCCTGCGCTCCACTCCGACGGACCGCGCATCACGCCGTCGAGCTCGTCTGAGAACCAGCCGCCGAACACATCCGGCCGGTACAGCAGCGTCTTGATCACGCCGAGCGCCTCGGGCGGCGCATGGTCGCCGTTCAGGATCTCGAGCCTCATCCGATCACCCGCTCCGCAGCCGCAAGCCTGCGGCGCCCTTCTTCAACGGCGACCGCGACCGTGCGCTCGAAGATCTCGTCCTCGCTGACGCCGGCGTCTTTCACGGCCTGAACGTCGGCGTCCGTGATCGTGTACGCGCGCGTCCGCACCTTCTCGAGATAGGAATCAAGGGGACCCACGCCCGACATCTTTACAGCTCGCGCGCTCCGGCCGACGCGCGAGTCACCCACGCCGCACCGGGCATGCGCTCCGCGAAGTGATGCGCTCGATCCGCGTCGACGAGCGCGACGATGGCCCCGCCGAATCCGCCGCCCGTCATGCGCGCCGCGATCGCACCGTTTGCATACGCCAGGTCGACGAGACGGTCGAGCTCGGGCGTCGTCACCTCGAAGTCGTCGCGCAGGCTGTCGTGGCCGGCGCGGAACAATCCGCCGAGGGTGTCGAGATCCGCGGCGCGAAGCGCTGCGACGGCCGCGAGAACGCGATCGTTCTCCGACTCGATGTGACGCAGGCGGGACGGCATCCCTTCCTCCAGCTCCCCTTTGCGCACCGCGTAACCGGTCTCCGCGTTCCGGCGGGCGACACCCGAGTCGACGACGACGATCGCAAGACCCTCGGGGAGCGGCACGTGCTCGAACGCGAGCGTCCCGAAGTCGATCAGCACCGCGTGCCCATCCCGGCCGAGTGCCGACGCCGCCTGGTCGAGGATCCCGCTCGGCACGCCGAGCGCGCGATGCTCCGCGCGCTGCGCTGCGAGCGCCAACTCCAGCCCTTCGAGGTTGCCGAGCGCGAGCGTCAGCACCACGTGCACCGCAGCGGAGGACGACAGCCCGGCTCCGATCGGAAGCGTCGAGCTGAGAACGCCGCTGCACGTCTCGACCGCACCACCGAACTCGGCGACGACGGCATCGACCGACGCCGAGAGATCGCCGGCCTCGGACACGATCGACAGCTCCCGCGCAGGCTCCACGGTCAGCGTCACACCGAGGTCGATCGCCGCAGGCAGCGCGACGCCGCCCGCTAGGTCGGTGTACTCGCCGATCAGGTTGACGCGTCCGGGCGCGAAGAAGCTACGCCGCGGCGTCGTCGTCTTCCTGCTGCTCCGGCCGCCGCCAGGGCTGGAACGTGACCCGCAACCGGTCGATTCGCTGACCCTCGACTGCGTCCACGTTGAAGAGGAGGCCGTTGTGGCGCACCTCGTCGCCGGGCTCCGCCGTACGCCCGAGCTCGCCGAACACGAAGCCGGCGACCGTGTGGTAGTCCTCGTCCGGCAGGTCGCAGTCGAATTGCTCGTTGAAGTCGTCGATCGGGAACGTGCCGTCGATACGGATCGTGTCCTCGTCGATCCGCTCGATCGTTTCGTCCGGCAGGTCGAACTCGTCCTCGATCTCCCCGACGATCTCCTCGAGCAGATCCTCGAGCGTGACGATCCCCTCCATCGACCCGTACTCGTCGATGACGATCGCCATGTGCTGGTTCGTCCGCCGGAACTCGGTCAGCAGCGCGCCGAGATCCTTGGTCTCCGGAACCATGTAGGCGGGCCGGACGAGGGTCTCCATGTCGACCGAGACGATCCCACGGTCGTGCATCGCCTCGATCAGGTCGCGGATGTGCAGCACGCCGACGATGTCGTCCAGCGACTCGCGGTAGATCGGGTAGCGCGTGTACGGCGACTCGAGCACGGCCTTGAGGGCGGCTTCCGCAGGCAGCGCGATCGAGATCGCGACGACTTCCGGCCTCGGCACCATCACGTCCGAGACTTCCTTGTCGGCGAAGTCGAAGACCTTGTAGAGCATCTGCTGTTCGTCGTGCTCGATCTCGCCCTGCTCGGCGGACGAGGAGAGCAGCATTCGGAGCTCCGCCTCCGAGTGCGCCTCGTGCTCGGCACCCGGCGGCTGAAGCCCGAGCGCACGCAGGATCACCGCCGAGGACTCCTGCAGCAGCCAGACGAGCGGCCCGAAGATCGTGAAGAAGGCGCGGACGGGCGCCGAGAGCGCCAGCGCGGTCCGCTCTGGATGACCGAGCGCGATCCCCTTCGGCACGAGCTCGCCGATCACGACATGCAGGTACGTGACGATCAGCAGCGCGACGATCACCGCGAGCACCGATGCCATCACGGCGTCGAACTTGTGCGCGAGCACCTGCTCGCCGAGCGCGCCGATCCCGAGGCTCGTCATGGTCACGCCGAGCTGCATCGCGGCGATGAACCGCGGCGGGTCGCCGGTGATCTTGAGCACCTGCCGCGCGCGGCGGTTGCCCTCGTGCTGAAGCTCGAGGATCCGGGTCCGGCGGGACGTGACGAGCCCGTACTCGGCGCCGACGAAGAAAGCGTTCGCGACGATCAGGCCCACGAGGCCGAGCATCTCGATGGCGAACGTCATAGGGAGCGTCCCGTGGACGCGCGCGTACTGGGCGGCAGGTCGTCGTCCACGCGAATCAGTGGCACGAGTATAGCCGGGCTCGCGACGGAGCGAACATATGTTCTATCATGGGCGGGTGCGGATCGAGTACCGGGAAGAGCCGTGCAAGGTCGCGCTCAACCATGTCAGAGGCATGCCCTTCGACTGGTCGCTCAACCCGTACATGGGCTGCGTCCACCGGTGCACCTTCTGTTACGTGCGGGCATTCGAGCGGCGGGCGGACCGGCCGTCCGACCACCGCTACGGCACGTCGATCCGTGTCAAGGTGAACATCGCCGATCGCCTGCGGGCGGAGCTCGCGCGCGCGAGCTGGCGCGGCGAGCACGTGGTCATCGGCGCGGCCACGGATCCGTACCAGCCCGCCGAGGGGCGCTACCGGCTGACCAGGGCGTGCATCGAGGTGCTGCGCGACGCGTCGAACCCGTTCGACATCATCACGCGCGGTCCGCTTGTCGTTCGTGACGCGGAGCTGCTCGCAGAGGCTGCCGCGCGCGCGGACGTCTCGGTGACGTTCTCGGTCCCGACGGTCGACGACGACGTCTGGCGGACGACCGAGCCCGGGACCGCGCCCCCACGGCAGCGCCTCAGAGCACTGAAAGCGCTGGTCGCAGCGGGCGTCCGAGCGTCCGTGGGAATGGCGCCGCTCCTTCCCGGCCTCTCCGACCAGCCGAGCTCCCTCGAACGAGTGGTACGCGCCGCGCGCGAAGCGGGTGCCTGCGGGATCTGGGCGAACCTCCTCTACCTGCGCCCCGGGACGCGCGAGCACTTCCTCGAATGCCTCGCCCGCGACTGGCCGGAGCTTCTGCCGGGCTATGAGGAGCTGTATTCGAGGGGCGCCTACCTCCCCCAGTCCGCTGCACGCCCCGCGAAGGAAGAAGTACGTCGGCTGGCGAAGCTTCACGGTGTCCATGACCGCCGGACCGTCAAGCTCCGCCCGCCCGAGCGCGACGAACAGCTTTCCCTGCTTTCGGCATAGGATCCAGCCCACATGACTGACGAGATCACGACGCTGATCGTCGACGACCATGAGGTCGTGCGCGAGGGCCTTCGCCTCTCGCTCTCACGCGCACCTCACATCCGAGTCGTCGGCGAGGCAGCCGACGGCGCCTCGGCCGTGGAGCTGGCCGAACGGCGCAAGCCGGACGTCGTGATCATGGACGTCCGCATGCCCGGCATGGACGGGCTCGAGGCGACGAAGCTGATGACGGAGAAGGTGCCCGAGTCG
>DASXDB010000071.1:0-8254 GCA_036490895.1 Gaiellaceae bacterium | reverse complement strand
TGGTCAGTCTAGGATCGGGGCATGTGCTTCGACACCGATTCCGAACCGCCGGTCCCGCGCATCGCGGGCGCCGCCGTCTCGCACGACGATTTGACCCTCACCTCCGCCGACGGGACCGAGCTCGCAGCATTTCTCGCGACTCCGGACGAGAAGGCGACCGCAGGCGTCGTGATCCTGCCGGACGTCCGCGGGCTGTACCACTTCTACGAGGAGCTCGCGCTGCGCTTCGCCGAGCGCGGCTACTCCGCGATCGCGATCGACTACTTCGGCCGCACCGCCGGGGCGGCAAAGCGCGGCGAGGAGTTCGAGTACATGCCGCACGTCGACCAGACGACCGACGCCGACGTGCAGGCGGACACCCACGCCGGCGTGGAGAAGCTGCGCTCGCTCGGCGTCACCTCGGTGTTCACCGTCGGCTTCTGCTTCGGCGGCCGCGCGTCGTGGGTCGCGGCGGCGTCCGGGCACGGCCTCGCCGGTGCCGTGGGCTTCTACGGCGGGCCGACGCGCGAGCGCGGCGGCGCGAGCCCCATTGCGCGGGCCGAGCAGATCGAATGCCCGATCCTGGCGCTGCAGGCGGGCGCCGACCCGAATATCACCGCCGACGACAACGCTGCCTTCGACGCCGCGCTGACCGGCGCCGGCATCGAGCACGAGATCGTCGAGTACGCCGGCGCGCCGCACAGCTTCTTCGACCGCAAGCAAGAGGAGTTCCAGGCGGACTCCGACGACGCCTGGCGCCGCACGCTCGAGTTCATCGACGCACACGCGTGATCCTCGCGATCGACCAGGGCACGACGGGCACGACGTGCCTCGCCCTGGACGACGACTTCCGCGTCGCCGGCCGGGGCTACCGCGAGCTGCCGCAGCACTTCCCGCAGCCGGGGTGGGTGGAACACGACCCGGACGAGATCTGGGCGACGGTCACGGAAGCCGCGCGCGACGCCGGCGGAAAGCCGACGACCGTGGCGATCGCGAACCAACGAGAGACGACGCTCCTGTGGGATCGCGCGACCGGAAGGCCCGTCGCGCCGGCGATCGTCTGGCAGGACCGTCGCACCGCAGAGCGCTGCCGTGAGCTCGATCCCGACCTGATCCGCCGCAAGACGGGCCTCGTTCCCGATCCGTACTTCTCGGCGACGAAGCTCGAATGGCTGTTGCGCGAGCACGGCTCGCCCGACGGGCTCGCGTTCGGCACCGTCGACAGCTTCATCGTCTGGCGGCTGACCGGCGGAGCGGAGCACGTGATCGACGTGACGAACGCGTCCCGGACGCTGCTCGTCGACCTCGAGACGCTCGACTGGGACGACGAGCTGCTCGCCCTGTTCGGCATCCCGCGTGCGCTGCTGCCGCGCATCGTTGGCTCGGCGGCTGCGGTCGGACAGGGCGAGCTGAACGGGCGGACGGTCGAGATCCGCGGCATCGCCGGCGACCAGCAGGCGGCGCTCTACGGGCAGGGCTGCCATGCGGCGGGCGAGGGCAAGGCGACCTACGGCACGGGCAGCTTCGTCCTCGTCCACACCGGAAGCGACGCGAGCTCTCCGCCCCGCGGTCTCCTGAAGACGGCGGCCGCCGACGGCTACGCGCTCGAGGGAGCGGTGCTGACGAGCGGTGCCGCCGTGCAGTGGCTGCGCGACGGGCTCGGTCTCGTCGGCTCGGCTGCGGAGACCGAGGCGCTCGCCGCGAGCGTCGACGACGCGGGCGGCGTGCACTTTGTGCCCGCACTCACCGGGCTCGGCAGCCCATGGTGGGACGCGGATGCGCGAGGGCTCGTCAGCGGCCTCACGCGCGGCACGACGACGGCGCACCTCGTACGGGCGACGCTCGAAGCGATCGCGCACCAGGTCGCCGACGTCGTCGACGCGCTCCCGGAGCCGCCGCGTGTTCTCCGCGCCGACGGCGGTGCGACCGCGAACGCGTTCCTCATGCAGTTTCAATCCGACCTGCTCCAGGCGCCCGTCGAGGTCGCGGCCGAGCGCGAGACGACTGCTCTCGGCGCGGCCGCGCTCGCGGCCGGACGGGAAACCGGTGTGGCGGTCGGCGCGGTATACGAGCCGAAACGGTCCGCCGACGAGGTGGGGTCGCTGCGCGCAGGCTGGCGTCGCGCCCTCGACTTAACGAGAAGTTCTTAGGTCCAGCCGTCATCCTTTCGGGAAGACGGAACCCGAGCGAGGAGGACGCATGGACGGGACGAAGCTCGAGCAGGCGCTGTTCGAGATCCGGCGCGTGATCGCGGGGCAGGAAGAGATGCTGGAGCGGGTGCTCGTCTGCCTGCTCGCCGGTGGGCACGTCCTGATCGAAGGCGTGCCGGGCCTCGCGAAGACCCTGACGATCAAGACGACGGCCGCCGTCCTCGGCGGGTCGTTCCAGCGCATCCAGTTCACACCGGACCTCGTTCCCTCCGACCTCGTCGGCACGCGCGTCTACCGTCCGGACCGGTCCGACTTCGACACCGAGCTCGGTCCCGTCTTCTGCAACTTCCTCCTCGCCGACGAGATCAACCGGGCACCGGCCAAAGTGCAGTCCGCGCTGCTCGAGGTGATGCAGGAGCGTCAGGTGACGATCGGCCATCGGACCTTCCCGGTCCCGTCGCCCTTCCTCGTGCTCGCGACGCAGAACCCGATCGAGTCGGAGGGCACGTATCCGCTGCCCGAGGCGCAGGTCGACCGCTTCATGCTCAAGGTGCTCGTCGACTATCCGGCACACGACGAGGAGCTGACCGTGGTCGCTCGCTCGCTCGAGGTGCCGCCGACGCTCGACCAGGTGTTGTCGCTCGACGACCTGAAGGGGCTCCAGGCCGAGGCAGCCGGCGTGTATGTCGATCCCGCGCTGATCAGCTGGGCGGTCGACGTCGCGACCGCGACCCGGCGGCCGCGCGATCACGGCCTGAACGACGTCGGCGACTACATCTCGTTCGGAGCCAGCCCGCGTGGGCCGATCAGCCTTGTCGCGTCGGCGCGCGCACTGGCGCTGATTCGCGGCCGCGACTACGTGGTACCCGGAGACATGGAGGCCCTCGCACGCGACGCGTTCCGCCATCGGCTCGTCCTGTCCTACCGCGCGCTCGCGGAGGAGGTGTCACCGGACAGCCTGCTCGACCAGGTGCTCGCAGCCGTGCCGACGCCGCAGATCGATCTCGGACGGCGCGAACACGCAGCGTGAGCAGCTCGTCGGATCCGCTTGCGCCGATCCGGACCCCGGAGCAGCCCGGTCCGGGCCCGCTTTCGGCGGCGTCGCTGCGCGCGCTCGAGCTGACGGTGGGCCGGCGGGTCGACGGCTTGCTCTCCGGCGACTACCGCTCCGCGTTCGCGGGTCTCGGCAGCGAGCTGTGGCAGGTGCGCGTGTACGAGCCGGGTGACGACGTCCGCCGCATCGAGTGGAACGTGACGGCGCGCACCGGCCAGCCGCACGTGCGCG
This sequence comes from Gaiellaceae bacterium, assembly GCA_036490895.1. GTDB lineage: Bacteria > Actinomycetota > Thermoleophilia > Gaiellales > Gaiellaceae > PALSA-600. The sequence goes on along the minus strand of DASXDB010000071.1, from coordinate 4,840 downwards.
TCGAGCTCGCCGAGCGGGTGCTCGTCACGTGGCTCGTGCTCGACGCGTCCGCATCGATGGCCTTCGGAACGGGCGACCGGCGCAAGGCGGACGTCGCGGAAGGCGTTGCGGTCGCCGTCGGCTACGCGGCAACGAAGCGCGGCAACCGGCTCGGCACGATCTCGTTCGGGCAGAGCCCGACGGTCGAGCCGCCGCGCCAGGGCCGCCGCGCGCTCCTCGACACGCTGCAACTCCTGCGCACGCTTCCGGCGGGCGGGACGGGCAGCCTTCGCGACGCGCTGGAGCTGGCCGACCGCGTCGTGCGACAGCGCGCGCTCGTCGTGCTCGTCTCCGATTTTCGCGGCCCGCCCGACTGGCAAACGCCGCTGCTCCGGCTCGCCGGCCGCCACACCGTGCTTGCGGTCGAGATCCGCGACCCGCGCGAGCAAGAGCTTGCGGACGTCGGCGAGCTTCGGCTGGTCGACCCCGAGACCGGGCGGCAACTCCGCGTCGACACAAGCGACCGGCGCCTGCGCGAGCGCTTCGCGGCGGCCGCAGCGGGTGAGCGCCGCGCGCTCGTCGCGGCGCTGGCGACGGCGGGCGTGCGCCATGTCGCGCTCTCGACCGAGGGCGACTGGCTTCGGCCCCTGACGGCGTTCCTCCGCCGGAGGGATCGCGCCGCGTGAGCTTCGGCCTCCCGCTTCTCCTGTTGTGCCTCATCGCGATTCCCGTCGCGGCCGGCGGGATCGCGCTGCTCGAGCGGCATCGCCGACACCGGGCGACGGCCTGGGCTCCCGCTGCGCTGCTGCCGAACATGACAACGCGTCCGTCGCAGCTGCGCCGTCACCTGCCGACCGCGCTGACGCTTCTCGGCATCGCGTTGCTCCTCGTCGGCTTCGCACGGCCGAAGGCGACCTACCGCGTGAAGGCGCAGGAGGCGACGCTCGTCCTCGTCCTCGACGTGTCCGGATCGATGGCGGCGAACGACACGCAGCCGACGCGCTTCGCGGCCGCGAAGGCGATCGTGCAGAGGTTCATCGCGAAGGCGCCGGCCGGCTACCGGCTCTCGCTCGTCACCTTCTCCGATCATGTCGCGGTGTCGGCGGCGCCGACGCTGAGCAGGGATGCGGTGTCCGCAGCGCTGGCGCGCGCCCACACAGGCCCGCAGGGAACGGCGCTCGCCGACGCGGTCGTGCGCGCGGTGCGCGTCGCCTCGCTGGTGAAGGGCTCGGTCCCCGGCCGCCGGCCCCCGGCCGCGGTGGTCGTGCTCTCGGACGGCGGGCAGACCACCGGCCGAGTCTCGCCCGAGCAGGCGGCCGCCAGGGCGCGAAAGGCGCATGTCCCCGTGTCGACGATCCTGCTCGGGACGCCCGACGGCGTCGTCCAGCAGAAGCTGAAGGGCGGGTTCACCGAGCGCATCCAGGTCCCGGCGCAACCCCAGGAGCTCGAGGCGCTCTCGCGTGGCAGCGCGGGCCGGTTCACGAGCGGATCCTCCGCGGTCGACGTGAAAGGCGCGTATGACGAGCTCGGCTCGCGCACCGGCAAGCGCAAGAAGACGATCGAAGTCAGCTCGGCGGCGGCGGCGGGCGGGCTGGCGTTCGTGCTCGCAGGCGGCCTGCTCTCGGGACTGTGGTTCAGGAGGATCCCGTGAAGGCCGCGCTGGTCGCAGTCGTCGCGGCGCTCGCACTCGCGGCGGCACTCGCCCCCGTGGGATCGGCGACGAACGAGTGCCACGGGATCCCGTCGTGCATCCGCGTGCCGGGGCCGTGGGTCGTCGTGCCGCCGCACGGCACGGCCGACTACCTCCTCTCGTGTCCCGGCGGCCGCAGCGTCGTCGGCGGGCTCGACGCACAGGCGACCACCCGGGACGTGCGCGTCTCCTTCGACGGGCGGCTCGGGGCGCCGGTGCAGCCCGGCCAGACGACCACCCGTTACGCCTTCTTCCACGCGGTCTCCCTCTCCGGCAAGAGAGAGGCGTTCCAGCCGCTTCTCGGCTGCATCCCCACGCAGGGCGGCGGCGGGCGTTCGACCGTCTCCGCGCGCGTCGTCCCCGTCGGCCAGTCGCTCGAGTACCGGGCGCGCATCGTGGTCATCGGGCCTGGTGACGTGAAGTTCGGCCGGGTGTCGTGCCAGAGGACAGAGAAGCTCGTCGGGGCCTGGCACGCGATCGCCTTCCGCACGAAGCAGCCGCCGCAACTGGCGAGCGTCGGCCTCGTCCGTGCACACCACGAGGTCGTCGGCAAACAGGCGGTAGTGACCGCGTCGTCGACCGACGCGCTCTCCCCCGACGCGCACGCGATCGTCCAGGTCGGCGCGGAGTGCGCGCCATGACGTTCGCCTCTCCGTACCTCCTGCCGCTGCTGCTCGTGGTGCCTGCGGTCGCCTTCTTCGTGTGGTGGCTCGAGCGCAGGCGCGCCCGCTACGCGGTCGCGTTCACGAACCTCGACCTGCTCGCATCGGTGGTCGAGCAGCGCCGCCGCCGGTGGCGGTCGTTCGTCCCGCTGGCGCTGTTCCTCCTGGCGCTCGCCTTGGCGTCGGCTGCGGTCGCACGTCCACGGACGACGGTACAGGAGACGAACGATCGTGCCACGGTCGTCCTGCTGGTCGACGTCTCCGGGTCGATGCGCGCGAGCGACGTGAAACCGACGCGGCTCCTCGCGGCCGCGCGCGCGATGTCCCTGTTCGCCGGGCGGGTCCCGAAGAAGGTGAAGATCGGGCTCATCTCCTTCTCGACTGGCCCGGACGTCCTGGTGCCGCCGACGACCGACCGAGCGCTCCTCCAGGAGGGGATCGAGCTGCTCGAGCCCGAAGGCGGGACCGCGATCGGCGACGGCCTCGGCGTCGCCGTGCAGGTCGTGCAGTCCGCGGTCGGTGACGTGAAGAAGGGGAAGGACGGGAAGATCCCGGGCGCGATCGTGCTGTTGTCCGACGGCGCGCAGACGCGCGGCGACCTGACGCCGCTCCAGGGAGCGGACCGCGCGAAGCGCGCCGGGATCCGCGTCTTCACCGTGGCGCTCGGCACGAACCACGGCACGCTCGGCGGCCTGTTCGGCGGTGGGCTGTTCGGCGGCTCGGGTCGCTTCGTCGTCCGCCCCGATCCGGTGACGCTGGCGGCGATCGCCCGCGACACCGACGGCGCCACGTTCCGCGCACAGTCGGCCGACAAGGTCGAGCAGGTCTACAAGGAGCTCGGCAAGAGCATCGCCCGCCGCCCCGCGCGGCGCGAGGTGACGTCCTGGTTTGCGGGCGCCGCGGCGCTGCTTCTGCTCGGCTCGCTCGGCGCCGCCAGGGCGATGGGCGGGCGGCTGCCGTAGCAGCCTTGCCGAGTGTCAGACACCTAGAAAGGTGCCCGACACCCGGACAAGGTGTCTGACACTCGGCTACGACAGGCCGTTCGCCTTGAGGAACGCCTTGGCGATCGACGCCGCCGACTTCTTGTCGACGTAGAACGCCTTGTTCATCGCGACGATCGCGGGGATCGTCAGCTTCGCCGACACCGCGTTGACGGCGCTTGCGAACTTCGGGCCGGCCGCAGTTGCGACCGACGCCTTCACGATCGGGGCGACGTTCTGGAAGCCCGTCACGTGCTTCGGATCGGCAAGCACCGTGTACTTGGACGGCTTGCCGAGCGGCGGATCGGTCGAGAACCCGTCACCGGCCTGGATCGTGCCGGCGTCGAGCGCTGCGTAGACCGAGATGCCGGAGAGCGGAACGAACGAGACGTTCGTCAGCCCGTACTGCTTCTTGTACCCGACGAGGCACGTGTTCCTGGTCTTGCACTCCGGGAACGCGCCGAACTTGAAGGCACCCGCCTTCTTCAGGTCGGCGATCGACTTCAACCCGTACTTCTTCGCGTACGCATTCGTCACCACCACGACGTCTGTGTCGTAGAACGGTGTCGCCTTCAAGAGCGTGTAGCCCTTGGCGGCTTCGAGCTTCTTCGCGAGCGCGTACGTGGCCGACGCGGTCGTCGGCGAGGATGCGTGATGGAAGACGACCTGCACGATCACGCCGGTGTACTCGGGATAGAAGTTGATCTTCCCGCTCTGCAGGGCGGACGTCATCAGCTCGGTCGAGCCGATGTTCTCCTTGTACTTGATCGTGAAGCCCTTCGCCTCGAGCGCCTGCTTGTAGAGCTGGCCGAGGATGTACTCCTCACCGAAGTTCTTGGTGCCGATGATGATCGTCGGCCCCATATTCGACGTGGCATGGGCTGGACGCGTGAACGCCGCCGCGTAGACACCGATGACGATCGCGACCCCGAGACTGATCGCGAACGCCGCCTTGGCCGCACGCCGGGTGTGCTTCCGAATCACAGCTGCTCCTTTCGGATGGGGACCGTTGCGACACTAGTACGCCGGAGTCCCCTGGGCGTTACCGCGAACTGGAGCCCGGCCAGCGCCACGAAGACGATCGCGGAGAGCGCCATCACGCAGAACGACGCTCCGAGAACGCCCTCCAGCCGGTAGCTCGCCTGGTTCACGATGATGTCGCCGAGCCCGCCGCCGCCCGCGATCGCGGCGATCGGCGCGGTCGCGACGATCGTCACCGCAGCGACCCGGATTCCCGTGAAGAGCAGGGGAATTGCGAGTGGGAGCTCGACCCGGCCCAGGATCTGGATCCGCGTCATGCCCATGCCTCGCGCCGCTTCCACGGTGTCGCGGTCGACCCCGACCACCGCGTCGTAGGCGTTGGTGAGGATCGGGCCGGTCCCGAGCACGGCGAGCGCGACCATGTTGTTCACGAATCCGATTCCCAAAATCGTCAGAAATGCGGCAATCAGAACGAGGCTGGGGAGGCCGCGGCCGACGATCGACGCACCGATGGCGATGCCCGAGCCGCGGCGGAAGTGCCCGAGCAC
>DASXDB010000070.1:0-2661 GCA_036490895.1 Gaiellaceae bacterium | reverse complement strand
GTCGCGAACGCGCGGCTCGCGTACCAGCACTACCTCGAGACCTTCAAGGGGCCGCGGTGGGACTACCTGGAGGGCAAGGGCGCGACGAAGCAGCGCTGCCTCTGGGCGTCCACGTCGACGAAGAACCCCGCCTACCGCGACGTCCTCTACGTCGAGGAGCTGATCGGCCCCGAGACGGTGAACACGATGCCGCTCGAGACGATCGAGGCGTTCCAGGATCACGGCGAGGTTCGCGGCGACACCGTGCTCGAGGGGATCGACGAGGCACGCGACCTGCTCGTGCAGTTCGAGAAGGTCGGCGTCTCCTACGACGACGTCGTCGAGACGATCGAGGCGGAGGGTGTGCAGAAGTTCGCCGACTCGTTCGATCAGATCATCGAGGAGGTGCGGGCGAAGCGCGGCGTGCTCGCGGCTGCATGACGAACGCGGAGATCGTCGAGCGGATCTGGGGGCGGGATGCCTCGCTGTGGACCGGCGCCGACGAGGGGAAGTGGCTCGGCTGGCTCGACGAGCCGTGGCGCATGCGCGAGGACGTCGACCTGCTGCTCTCGTTCGCGGAGTCGGTCTCGGGTGACGTCGACGACGTCGTGCTCCTCGGGATGGGAGGCTCGTCGCTCGCGCCCGACGTGATCCGGCTCACGTTCGGACGGGAGCGGTTCCACGTGCTGGACACGACGCACCCGCAGGCGATCCGCGACCTCGAGGCGAAGATCGACGTCCCGCGCACGCTGTTCGTCTCCGCGTCGAAGTCGGGGTCGACGCTCGAGACGCGCTCCCACACCGACTACTTCCACGCGAAGGGCGGCGTGTGGGCCGCGATCACCGATCCCGGCTCCGAGCTCGAGGCCCTCGCTGCCAAGGAAGGCTTCGCGGCGACGTTCTCGGGCGAGCCGACGATCGGCGGCCGCTACTCGGCGCTGTCGGCGTTCGGGATGGCTCCCGCCGCGCTGATGGGGGTCGACATTGCGCGGCTGCTCGACCGTGCGCAGGAGATGGCCGACGGCTGCCGGCACGCAGAGGGGAACCCCGGCCTCGAGCTTGGCCTCTCGCTCGGGGAGAACTGGCGCGACGGCCGCGACAAGGTCTGCATCGACGCCGGCGCTTCGAGTTTCGGTCTGTGGGCGGAGCAACTGCTCGCGGAGTCGACCGGGAAGCTCGGGAAGGGTCTCGTGCCCGCGCCGGGCGAGTCGGCGGACGGCCCGGACCGGCAGGCGCAAGAGGTGCGGCTCGCCGACGAGTACGAGCTCGGACAGGAGTTCTTCCGCTGGGAGTTCGCGACCGCGGTCGCAGGCTCGATTCTCGGCATCAACCCTTTCGACCAGCCCGACGTGCAGTCGGCGAAGGACAAGACGAAGGACGTGCTCGCCTCCGGCTCCGAGCCCGATGTGTCGCCGCAGGGCTCACCGGACGGGCTGTTCGCGCAGGCGAGCCCGGGCGACTACGTCTGCATCCAGGCGTTCGTCAACCCGACCGAGGCGAACGAGGAGAAGGTGCTCGCGCTGGCGGCGCGTGCTCGTTCGGCGACGGGCTGCGTCGTGACGCACGGCTTCGGGCCCCGGTACCTGCATTCGACGGGGCAGCTGCACAAGGGCGGCCCGCCGACGGGGCTCTTCCTGCAGGTCGTCGACGACACCGGCGCCGAGATTGCGATCCCGAACCAGCCGTTCGGGTTCGGCAAGCTCATCCGCGCACAGGCTGCCGGCGACTTTGCGTCGTTGCAAGAGCGCGGCCGGCGGGTCGCGCGCGTCCGTCTCGAGGAGGTCTAGATGCAGCTCGGCATGATCGGCCTCGGCCGCATGGGCGGCAACATGACGAAGCGCCTGTCGGAACGCGGCCACGACATGAAGACGTACGACCCCGGCGTCGAGTCGACCGCGAAGACGCTCGAGGAGCTGCGCGACCAGCTGGCTGCGCCGCGGTCGTTCTGGATGATGGTCCCAGCCGGGAAGGTCACCGAAGACACGTTCCAGACGCTGCTCGGGCTCGCGGCGCCGGGCGATGTGATCGTCGACGGCGGCAACTCGAACTTCCACGACTCGCAGCGGCGGTACGCGGATGCGAAGGCCAAGGGCATCCACTTCGTCGACGCCGGAGTGTCGGGCGGCGTATGGGGGCTCGCGAACGGCTACTGCCTGATGGTCGGCGGTGACGACGTCGCGGTCGCGCAGGTCGAGCCGGTGTTCCGCGATCTCGCGCCCGAGGACGGCTATGCGCACGTAGGCGCGTCCGGCGCCGGGCACTTCGTGAAGATGGTGCACAACGGGATCGAGTACGGGCTCATGCAGGCGTACGCCGAGGGGTTCGAGGTGATGGAGAAGTCGGAGTTCGATCTCGACCTCCACACGATCGCAGGGATCTGGCGCTATGGCTCGGTCGTCCGGTCCTGGCTGCTCGAGCTGCTCGTCACCGCGTTCGAGGCGGAGGGATCCCACCTCGAGAAGATCCGCGGCTACGTCGACGACTCGGGTGAGGGTCGCTGGACGATTCACGAGGCGATGGCCGAGGACGTGCCGGTGCCGGTAATCACGGCGGCACTGTTTGCTCGGTTCGCGTCGCGCCAGGACGAGTCGTTCGCCGCGAAGGTGAACGCGGCGCTGCGGAACCAGTTCGGCGGCCACGCCGTGAAGCTCGAGGGACCGTGAGCGTCGCCGAGCAGAACCC
>DASXDB010000069.1:0-11649 GCA_036490895.1 Gaiellaceae bacterium | reverse complement strand
GTGAAGCTGCAGCGCGAGCTCTTCGCGATCGAGGCGCGCCGCAACCACCTACTGCGACAGGAGCGGCTCCGGGAGTACAAGATCCGCGCACGTCAGAACCGACCCAAGAAATCGCGCTGACCCCACCCCGTGTCCGCGAGGACGTGGTCGAGTTCGCCGTGCCCGACCTCGATCGCGCCTACCGCGAGGTCGTTCTCGGCCAGGAGGTCGCGCGTCCTCGGGTCGGGCCGCCGTTCGAATGGCGTGACGGCGTATGGCGGCTCGAGTTCGAACGCCCTGACGCCGATCGCATGGAATACCTGCTCGGGATCGACGGGCGCTTCCAGACCGACCCGGCGAACCCGTTGCGGGCGCCGGGGCCGTTCGGCGACAAGTCGGTCGTCGAATGGCCGGAGTACGGGGCGCCGGGGTGGATCGAATCCATCGCAGACGCCGGGCCGGTCGAGCGGCTCGAGATCCGCTGCCGTCGCCTCGTCGCCCGCGTGCACGTGCTCCTCTACGCAACACCCGATCCACCCGGGGTGGACGCGCCTCTGCTCGTCGTCCACGACGGTCCCGAATATGCGGAGTACTCGAGCCTGACGCGTTTCCTCGACGTGATGAGCTGGGAGGAGCGGATCCCGCCTTTGCGCGCGGCGCTCATCCAGCCGGTCGACCGGAACGAGACATACTCCGCCTCCGCGCTCTACGCCGGCGCGCTCGCACGCGAGCTAGTGCCCGAGATCTCGAAGCGCGTTCCGCACAAGCGCCGCATCGGGATGGGGGCGAGCCTCGGCGGGCTGGCGATGCTGCACGCGCACCGGCGCCACCCCAAGCTGTTCGACGGCCTGCTTCTCCAATCGGGCAGCTTCTTCCGCCAGCGTTCCGACAAGCAGGAGAGCACGTTCCCGCGCTACCGGCGGATCACGCGGTTCGTCGGAACCGTGCTCCGCGGGATCGAGGGCGCGCGCGCGATTCCGGTCGCGATCACGTGCGGGACGGCCGAGGAGAACCGCGCGAACAACGAGGCCGTCGCGGCGGCGCTGCGGGCGCAGGGTTATCCGGCCTGGGTCGGGCTCGTCCGCGATGCACACAACTGGACCTGCTGGCGCGACGCATTCGACCCGCACCTGCCGGCGGTGATCGAGGCCGCTGCATGAACCGCCGCCTCGTCGAGATCGACGGCGGTTCCGTGCTCGCGTACGGGCATTACGGCCGACCGCTCGTCGCGTTCCCGTCGGAGAACGGCGAGCCGCAGGACTGGGAGGACCGCGGCATGGTCGAGGCGATCGCGCCGCTGCTCGACGACGGGAAGGTGAAGCTCTACTGCCTGCCGTCATTCGACCGCGAGAGCTGGACGCGCGGCGATCTGCCGCTCGAGGAGCGCGCGCGGAGGCATGGTCACTACGAATGGTGGGTGCTCACGAAGCTCGTTCCGTTCGTGCAGGCGGACGCGCACACGCACGAGCTGATGGCCGCCGGCGCGTCATTCGGCGCCTACCACTCGGTGAACTTCTGTCTCAAGCGCTCCGACCTGTTCCCCCTCGCGATCGGGATGAGCGGCGTCTATGACGTCTCGGTGCAAGGCGGGGGCGAGCGCGGCGAGGCGCTCTACTTCAACAACCCGATGGACTACGTCTCCAATCTCCATGGGGACCATCTCGACTGGCTGCGCCGGCAGGCGTCCATCCTGCTCGTCTGCGGCCAGGGGCAGTGGGAGGACACGACGGGCGCTCTCGACTCGACCCGGCGCTTCGGTGCACTCCTCACCGAGAAGGGTATCCCGAACGAGGTCGACCTGTGGGGCCACGACGTCCCACACGACTGGCCCTCCTGGCGGCGCCAGCTTGCGCACCATCTGCCAAGGTTCGTCTCGTGAGCGAACGCGTCGTCGGTCTCCTGCTCGGCACGGAGGAAGACTGGCCCGCCGCATTCGAAGCGCTCGTCGCCCGGCTCGGACCGATCGACGGCAACGAGCTGCGCACCGAACGGATCGTCAACGAGCCGTTCGACCTCCGCTACCGACCGCGCTACTCGATCGTCATCGACCGGCTCGCCTGGTGGTACGACCTGCCGCGCGCGTGGCTGAAGAAGGTGTCGTTGATGGACGATGTGTACCTGTTGAACAACCCGTTCACGTTTCAGGCGATGGAGAAGCACTCCGCGTACTGCGCGCTGATGCGGCTCGGCATCCGCGTTCCCGAGACCTGGCTGATCCCGCACAAGGTGCCGCCGCAGAATCCGCGCTTCCAGCCGACCGCCGAGCGCTACAACGCACCGTTCGACCTCGAGGCGATCGGCTCCCATATCGAGTACCCGCTCTTCATGAAGCCGTTCGACGGCGGCCAATGGGTCGGCGTCTCGCGGGTCGGCTCGCCGGAGGAGCTGCGTGCGCGCTACGACGAGTCGGGCGAGCGGATGATGCACCTGCAGACCGCGCTCGAGGACTTCGATGTCTTCGTGCGCTCGCTCTCGATCGGCGCCGAGACGATGTCGATGTGGTTCGACCCGTCGCGCCCGATGCACGACCGGTACCAGGTACGCCACGACTTCCTGACGTCTGAGCTCGGCGAGGAGGTGATCACGATCTCGCGGCTCGTGAACGCGTTCTTCCGCTGGGAGTTCAACTCGTGCGAGACGATCGTGAAGAACGGCGTCGCCTACCCGATCGACTACGCGAACGCGTCGCCGGACGTCGCGCTCACGTCGCTGCACTACTACTTTCCGTGGGCGATGAAGGCGCTCGTCCGCTGGTCGGCGTTCTGTGCAGTCACCCGCCGGGAGATGCTCGTGAACCAGAACTCGCGCGACTACTTTGTCTGGGGCGACCGGGAGGACCTGAGCTACGACGAGAAGCTCGCGAAGTACCGCGAGCTCGCCGACGCCTACTTCCAGGTGCCGCAGTATGAGGAGTTCTGCGCGAAGCACCTCGCGCACCTGGACGAGATCGCGCACGAGTGGTTCACGTCGCCCGAGTTCGACGACGTCCTCGTCCACACGGTGCGCTCCACGTTCCCGGCGCACGAGCACGAGCACTTCGTCGCGCACTACCGCGGACTGCTCGCAGCCTGGGCACGCGACGACGAGTAGTTGTAGGCTCGCCCGGTCGCTGCGGCTCCGTCCATAAGAGGAGGCCGGCATGGCAACCACAGACATCGCGGCGCGCAAGCTCGGCAAGCTCACACCGCGGGTCGACGTCCGCACGCTCACGCTCTCGCGGTATGTCGATCAGGCGCAGCTCCCCGACCCGCCCGCGACGTTCGACGTCACCGAGCACGTTGAGGACTGGCCGATGTACGCGAACGACCGCATCGGCGACTGCACCACCGCCGCGGCAGGACACATGATCGAGGCGTGGACGGCGGCGGCGCACGGCTCCTCGGTCGAGGTCAGCGAGTCCGCGGTCCTCGCGGCATTCGACCGCGTGAAGATCGTCGATCCGCAGACCGGCGAGGAAGGCGCGGTCGAGCTCGACGTGCTGCGCGACTGGCGCAAGCACGGCGTCGGACATCACCGCATCGGCGCGTTCGCGCGCGTGTCCACGAGCGATCACCGGCTCGTGCAGGCGGCCGCCTGGATCTTCGGCGGCCTCTACATCGGCCTCGAGTTGCCGCTCTCCGCCCAGGATCAGGAGAGGTGGGACTGGAACGGCTCGCTGAGAGGTGACGACGAGCCCGGCTCGTGGGGCGGGCACGCGGTCGACGTGGTCCGCTACGGCGCGGGCGGTCTGACGGTAGTCACCTGGGGAAGCCTGAAGGAGATGACGTGGTCGTTCTGGGATCGCTACTGCGACGAGGCGTACTGCATCCTCTCGCGCGACTTCCTCGACGGAGATCGCGCACCGAACGGCTTCGATCTCGCTGCGCTACACACGGACCTGGATCTCGTGACCGCGTAGCTCGACCGGGAGGCACAGCAGGAGCGCGCCGAACGCGACCTGGAACACGAGGATGCCCGGGCTCAGGAGGCCGATCCACTGCGCCTGAGACGCGCCTGCGACAAAGCCGGCGAGGATCTGCAGTACGTACACCTGCAGCACGATGCTCGATCGCGCCCGCGCGACGAGCCAGAGGCCGACGATTGCCTGGAAGAGGAAGAGCGCGATGCTCGCGAGGATGTGCGCGACGTAGAAGACCTGGTCGATCGAATCTGGTGTCAGGAGGATGAACACGAGGAGCACGACGTTGATCCGCAGGCAGCGCGCGAGCGGCGGGTCATCCTTCGCAAGTGCGTCGGCGGCACGCCAGATCAGCACAGCCGCGGCCGCGATGCCCACCGCCCACGGCAGGATCGTCGTCCACTTGCCGCCGTAGACGCTGAAGCCGTGGTTGTGCCCGAGCCCGCCTCCGGTGACTGCGAGGCAGAGAAGCACGCAGGACCAAAACGCAAGCTGTGCCAGCAGGAGCAGCCGCCGCGCGCCGTTCATGTCGAGAGATCGTACGCCGGTTCAGCAGGTCGACCGGACCGGATGACCGGCCCTCGAGATCGCGACGTGATCGGTTCGCGCCAGGGCCGCGACCCCGGCCCGGTACGTCGTCATGTCGGCGTGCGTCCAATCGCCGTGCGTCTGACAGCGCCAGGGCGCGTAGCGCTCGCGGTGATACGGGCTCGTGAGGCTTTCGCTGTGCCCGATCACGTTCGGGAGCGAGATCCCGTACCGGTGCATCAGCCAGAGCGTGAGGCGAAGCGAGGCTGCGAGCTGCTTGGGGTCGGACAGGATCTGTGCGTCGCTTGTGCCGACGTGCTCGATCCCGATCGCGGTCCAGTTGAGCCCGACCGTGTGGCGGCAGATCGTGGTCAGTGGGACGAGCTGGTAAATCGTCCCGTCGCGGTCGATCACGAAGTGCGCGCACGTTCCGGGCAGCTCGTGGAGCTCGACGTCGGGTGCGTCCCTCGCGAACGTGTTCCACGCCGAGGAGAACGACGTGGTCGCCGTGTAGTGCTCGACGATCACGTGAGGATGAGAGAGACGCCACGTGTGAAGGCCGTAGTGACGGGACGCGTACGCGGTCGTCTCCGCCCGCCGCGCGGCCCCGAACGGGATCGGCTTCTGCACGATCGGCGGTTTCGCCGGTGCGGCGAGCGCAATCAGGAGAGCGGCGAGGATCCGCACGCCGCGGTGACCCTCCTACGAGTTCGCTTCGCGGCTTTCGAGGCGCGCACGAATGGCCGAGCGGACGCGCGTGGCGACCGACGGCAGCTCGCGTTCCATCTGACGGAACTCGCGCTCGAACATCACGATCAGGTCCATCGGCGTCGTCGCGACGACCGTGGCCGTGCGCCGCTCCGTCTCGAGCAGCCCGATCTCGCCGAAGAAGTCGCCCGCGCCGAGTTCGGCGATTCGGTCGCCGTTCGCGATCACAGCTGCCGCGCCGTCTTCGATGATGAAGAACTCGTGCGCGAACTGGCCCTCGCGGGCGAGCTCGTAGCCCTCTGGGACCGACACCTCGTCGGTCCAGCGCGACACGCGCTCGAGCTCAGCCTTCGTGAGGTCGGAGAAGATCGCGACACCTTCGAGCCGGCTGGGATCCATGCTCAGATCATTGCACGGTCCGCGACGGCGGAGAAATCGAATCAGCGCGGCGGGCGAGTGGTGCCGCGAACGACGAGGTCGAGCGGCAGAGTCTCGACGTGAACCGGCGCCGGCTCGCCTTGTAGCGCCTGGAGCAGCAGCTCTGCGCCGCGGCGGCCGCTCTCGAAGAGCGGCTGGCGGATCGTGGTCAGCCCGACGTAGCTCGCGATCTCGATGTCGTCGAACCCGATCACCGACAGCTGCCCCGGGACGTCGATGCCGAGGCCGCGAGCCGCCTCCAGGACGCCGAGCGCCTGGACGTCCGACGCCGCGAACATGGCCGACGGCGGCTCGGGGAGCCGCAGCAGCTCTTCCGCGATGTTGCGTGCGAGGTGGCGGCTCTGCGTCCCCTCGCGGACGTAGTCGCGCTGCACGGGGACCGACGCCGCGGTGAGCGCGCGCTCGTACCCGATCGTGCGGTCGCGGCTCGACTGGCGGCGGAACGGGTCGGACGGCTTGTCGCCGATGAACGCGATGCGCCGATGGCCGAGCTCGAGCAGGTAGCGCGTCGCGAGCTCCCCACCGGCGATGTCGTCGATAACGACGCTCGGCAACGTGCCGTGGTGGGCGTCGATGAGCACGCAAGGGATCGATCCGGCGCGCAGCCGCCGCACCTCTTCGTCCGGCGGGACCAGCGAGACGACGAGCAGCCCGTCCGTGCGATGCGCGTCGGCAAGGAGCCGGAAAGCACGTTGCTGACGGTCGGCCGACTCGACGTCGTAGAGCGCGAGGTCGTAAGGCGACGCGGCGAGCGCCGTCACGACGCCGCGCACACGCTCGATGGGCGACGCCTCGGTCAGGAACGGCAGCACGACACCGATCACGAGCGTCCGCTTGAGGGACAGGGCCTGCGCGACCGAGCTCGGCCGGTACTCGAGAATGCGGATCGCTTCGAGCACCCGGGCGCGCGTCGCCGCAGCGACGTTCCCCCGCTCGTTCAGGACGCGGGAGACCGTGGCGATCCCGACGCCGGCATGCGCCGCGACGTCGGCGATCCGGGCCGGCGTGCTGGGAACCGCTTCCATCGGTGCCGGTGTTGTGCCTGCCGGAGGGCCGGAAGTCAAGTCGGTTCTAGGTTGAAACAGCGTGGTGAACGCGCTATTCTCGCCGCCCCGTGGTCGACTGGAAGCGGTTCCAATGAAGGACGAAGGAGGGGAACTCTGAAGTGAACGCGCAACGGACCACCCACGGTGTCCGCTGGCAGCTTGCTGTGGCGGCCGTCGCGGTCGCCGCGCTTGCCCTTACCACCGGTGTGGCTCTCGCCGGGCAGCAGAGCCACAAGGCCGGAGTGACGATCACCGCGCTGATCGGGAGCTCCGGTCCTGCGGAGACCTACGCCGTCAACAACGCCGCCCGAGCGTGGTCGAAGCAGACCGGCAACACCGCCAAGGTGATCGTCGCCTCGGATCTCGGCCAGCAGCTCGCGCAGGGGTTCGCGTCGGGCAACCCGGCCGACATCTTCTATCTCGGCAACGATCAGGTGGCGACCTACGCCAAGGCGGGCGATCTCGCTCCGCTCGACAACCTGAAGAACGTCAACTCGTTCTACCCGTCGTTGAAGGCGGCCTACATGTACAAAGGCCACCTCTATGCGGCGCCGAAGGACTTCTCGACGCTCGCGCTCATCATCAACACCGCCTCCTGGAACGGAGCGAAGTTGACGAACGCAGACTTGCCGACCACGTGGAAGCAGCTCGCGGCTGTTGCCAAGAAGCTGACACGGAACGGCCAGGTCGGCCTCTGCACGAACCCCGAGTTCCATCGGCTCGGCGTGTTCATGCTCCAGGCCGGCGGCTGGATCGTCTCCAAGGACGGCAAGACGGCCACCGTCAACAGCAAGGCGAACGTCACCGCCTTCAACTTCGTCAAGTCGATGCTCAAGAACGGCTCGATGAAGCTGACGAACCAGATCGGCGCAGGCTGGGGCGGCGAGGGCTTCGGCAAGAAGGAATGCGCAATGACGATCGAGGGCAACTGGATCGCCGGGGCGATGAAGTCCGACTACCCGACCGTGGGTTGGCGGGTCGCCCAGCTTCCTGCCGGCCCGACCGGCGTCAAGGGGACGCTCCAGTACGACGGCGGCTGGGGCCTGGCCGCGGACTCGAAGAACAAGGCCGAGGCGATGGCGCTCATCACGTACCTGACCCAGACGAAGGTGCAGATGGGCAACGCCAAGGCCTTCGGCGTGATGCCGTCGGTCAAGGCGGACCGCAAGCCGTGGAGCGCGCTTTACCCGAAGTACGCGCCGTTCCTCGCCGGTGCGGACTACTCGAAGAGCATCCCGACGGTTCCGAACATCGCGACCGTTCTCGGTGACTTCAACCAGCAGCTGCAGGGGCTGCCGAACACCGATCCGAAGACGATCCTGAACCGGATCCAGTCGGAGTTGCAGTCGGTCCTGAACCAGTCGTAGAGCTCGTAGCTGCACGCTCGCAGCGGGCGCTTCGTGGCATCCCCAGAGTCACGAAGCGCCCGCTCGGGTGTCTTCGAGGTCACGTCGAGGAAGTGAGGGAGGCCACGGTGACAAGCGAGTGATGAGCCGCTTCATCCGGCTCCGGGAACCCGGGATACGCGGCCACGAGGCCGCGGCCGGCTGGCTGTTCCTGCTGCCGGTGATCGTGATTCTCGGCCTGTTCCTCGTGCTGCCGATCCTGATGGCCGCCTGGGTGAGCATCTCGGACTGGAACGGCAACGGCAGCCCGCTCGGCGCGAACGCGCACTATGTCGGCTTCGCGAACTATCGGCATCTTCTCACCGAGCCGGGCCTCGATCAGAACAACTTCGGCACGGCGCTCCGCAACAACCTCTACTACGTGATCTTCGTCGTCCCGATCCAGACGGCGGTCTCGCTCTTCCTCGCCGTCCTCGTCAACCGGCGCGTCAAGTTCGTCGGCTTCTTCCGGACGGCGTTCTACTTCCCGTCGGTCACGAGCTCCGTCGCCATCACCGTGCTCTTCCTGTTCCTCTTCGATCCATCGGGCGCGATCAACAAGCTGCTGTCGTTCTTCGGCCTGAACGGCCCGGCGTGGTTCTACGACCCCGACGGGCTCTTCCACGTCATCCTCAAGGCGTTCGGCGTGCACAACCCGCCGTCCGGGCTCGCAAACGGGTTCTTCCTCGGCGTCAGCTACTGGGACTGGTTGGCGGGGCCGAGCGTCGCCATGTGTGTCTTCGTCATCATGGCCGTCTTCACGACGTCGGGGACGTTCATGCTGCTGTTCCTCGCCGCACTCCAGAACATCGACGACTCGATCAACGAGGCGGCCGAGCTCGACGGGGCGAGCGAGTGGCGCAAGTTCCGGCACATCACCGTGCCGATGATCCGACCGACGATCTTCACGATCGTGACGCTCGGCCTGATCGGCACCTGGCAGATCTTCGATCAGATCTACGTCGGCACGAAAGGCAGCCCGCTCAACACGACGCTGACACCGGCGTTCCTCTCGTTCAACGCGTCGTTCAACAGCAACGAGTGGGGTGTGGGGGCGGCGCTCGCATTCATCCTCTTCGCGATCATCGTTTTCTTCACGGTGATCACCCGGATCGTCACGCGCGACCGCGACCGCGTCCGCAAGCCGCGCTTCACGAGAGCGCTGGCCTTCGTCGGCACGAGAGGTGAGAAGTGAGCGCCACCGCGGGCACCGGACCTCGCACCCTCCCGACCGCGGCGCAGTCGGAGCGGCGGCAGCGGATTGCGCGCACGCTCACCTACAGCTTCCTGATCGCCGTCGCGATCGTCTACATCTTCCCGTTTGTGATCGCCGTCGTGACGGCGTTCAAGACCGAGCCGAACGCGACCGCCGACCCGCTCAGCCTCGTTCCGTCACCGGTGACGACGTCGGCCTTCCATCAGCTCTACCAGGATCAGGACTTCCTGCTCTGGGTCAAGAACTCGGTGATCGTCACGTTGAGCGTCACGTTCCTGCGGGTCTTCCTCGACAGCCTCGCCGGGTACGCGCTCGCACGGCTGCGCTTCACGGGCAGAGGGCTCGCGTTCGCGGCGATCGTCGCCGTCATGGCCGTTCCGGGTGTCGTGCTGCTGATCCCGAAGTTCCTGATGATCCGGCAACTCGGGATGTACGACCACTACTCCGGAATGATCATCCCGCTGCTCGTCGACGCCGCCGGAGTCTTCATCATGAAGAACTTCTTCGAGTCGATCCCCGTCAGCGTCGAGGAATCCGCGCGCATCGACGGCGCGAGCATCTTCCGCATCTACTGGTCGATCGTGCTGCCGATGGCGCGCCCGGCGCTCGTGACCATCTTCATCCTGTCGTTCCAGGGATCGTGGAACGAGCTCGCGCACTTCATCATCTCCGCGCAGTCGAGCAGCCTCAACACCTTGACGAAGGGCGTGGCGCAGCTTGCGTCCGGGCAGCTCGGCTCCGGCAACCGCTACCCGCTCAAGCTGGCTGCTTCCGTGCTGATGACGATTCCGGTCGCCGTGCTCTTCTTCTTCTTCCAGAAGCGGATCATGAACGTGCAATCAGGCGCATTGAAGGAGTAGACGATGGCGGGCATCACCCTCACCGATGTGAGCAAGATCTACGACGACGGCACGCGCGCCGTCTCCGACCTGAACCTCGACGTCGCGGACGGCGAGCTCGTCGTCTTCGTCGGCCCGTCGGGGTGCGGCAAGTCGACGGCGCTGCGCATGATCGCGGGCCTCGAGGAGATCAGCGAGGGCGAGGTCAAGATCGGAGACCGCATCGTCAACAACCTGCGTCCGCGCGACCGCGACGTGGCAATGGTCTTCCAGAACTACGCGCTCTACCCGCATATGACGGTCGCCGAGAACATCGGGTTCGCCCTGCGAATGCGGAAGGTGCCGAAGGACGAGGCGCGCCGCCGCGTCGAGGAGACGGCGAAGATCCTCGGTCTCGCCGAGCATCTGCGCCGGAAGCCGCGGCAGCTCTCCGGCGGTCAGCGGCAGCGAGTCGCGATGGGCCGCGCGATCGTGCGCGAGCCGCACGTCTTCCTGATGGACGAGCCGCTCTCGAACCTCGACGCGAAGCTCCGCGTGCAGATGCGCGCCGAGATCTCCCGCATCCAGCGGCAGCTCAAGGTCACGACCGTCTACGTCACACACGACCAGGTCGAGGCGATGACGATGGGCGACCGCGTCGCAGTCCTGCGCCGCGGACTGCTGCAGCAGTTCGACGCGCCGCAGCTGCTCTACGAGCGGCCGGCCAACCTGTTCGTCGCGAGCTTCATCGGCAGCCCGGCGATGAACATGCTCGAGGGCACGATCGAACGCGCCGGCGAGGGCGTGGTGTGTCGCCTCGGCTCCGCGTCGCTCGCGCTGCCCGCCGACGTGGTGAACACGCGGCCCGCGCTGGAGCGGTATCTCGGCCGTGCCGTCGCCGTCGGCATCCGCCCGGAGGCGCTCGACGAGCCGGGTCGGCAGAACGGCGGCGAGGGCGCTCGTCTCCACGGACGCGTGCAGACGATCGAGGCGCTGGGACCGGAGCTGCTCGCCTACGTCGACATCGAAGCGCAGCCGGTGCTCGTCGAGGACGTGCTCGAGGGGCTCGTCGACGCCGAGGCTGCCGAAGATCTCGCCGAGATCAAGACCGACGCCGGTGGGGCTCCTCGCGCCACCGTCGTTGCTCGGCTCGACGCTGCGGCGCGCGTTCGTCCGGACGACACGATCGATCTCGACGTCGACCTCAAGCGGCTGCACTTCTTCGATCTCGAGACGGGCGACGCAATCTTCTCGTGAGGCTGACGGTTCTCGACGGGTCGTCGTTCGTCGTCTGCGACGAGCGCGGGGACCTCGGCGGTGACGTGGCTGCGTCGGGGTTCTTTGCAGCCGACACGCGCTTCCTCTCGCGCTCGGTTCTCACGATCGACGGAGAGCGCGGCGAGCCGGTGTCGTTCGAGCAGGGTGCCCCGCACGTCGGCGTCTTCGACCTGCGCTGGTCGTCGGGTCTGGAGGTTCGGCGCGAGCTGTTCGTCGGCGGCGGGTTCGAGGAGACGGTGACCGTCTCGAACCGCTCCGAGCGCGAGGTGGAAGCGGTGCTCGCGCTCGATCTCGCCTCCGACTTCGCGGACATCTTCGCGGTCAAGCGCGTCGAGGATCTCGGAGCGCCCGGAAC
>DASXDB010000068.1:0-9639 GCA_036490895.1 Gaiellaceae bacterium | reverse complement strand
TTGAGTTCCGGCTCCGATGGGGGGCCGGGCTCTTCTAGTCGCAGCGCTCGTCGCCGTCTCGGCCGCGTTCTTCGCGAGCCCGGGTCACGCGTCGAACGCGATCAAGTACGGGATCCAGGACGACGCCTGGATCGAGTTCGGCCCCGGCAAGCTCAACCAACGGCTGGACACCCTGAAGCGCCTGGGCGTGCCGCTCGTCCGCTTCACCGTCCACTGGAACGTGGTCGCGCCGAAGCGACCTACGGATCCGGCGTCACCCCGCGACCGTGCGTATGACTGGCGAGGTTCCGACCGCGTCCTGCTCGCGCTGCGTAGACACGGGTTGACGCCGGTCGTCACGCTCGTCGGAACGCCGGCATGGGCGAACGGCGGCCGCGGCCCGAGCTACGCCCCACCGCGCCCCGGCGACTTTCGCGCCTTCGCTCGGGCGGTCGCCTCGCGCTACCCGTGGGTTCGCTACTGGCTGATCTGGAACGAGCCGAACCACCCGCTTTGGCTCAAGCCGACGAGGGCGGCGATCTACGTCCAGCATCTGCTCAACCCGGGGTACGACGGGATCCACTCCGTGCTGCCCCACGCCCTGGTCGGCGGCGGGGTGACGGCGCCGCGCGGCGGCCTCGGCGGAGTCGCCCCGGTGACCTGGCTGCGCGGCATGGCGCGTGCGCACGCCCGGCTCGACGCGTACGCGCACAATCCCTATCCGCTGCGACCCGGTGAGACCCCGTCGGGACACGGCTGCCGCTTCTGCCCGACGATCACGATGGCGACGCTTCCGAAGCTGCTGATCCTGGTCAGGCGCTACTGGGGGCTGAAGCCCGTCTGGCTGACGGAGTACGGCTACCAGACGAACCCGCCCGACCAGTTCCTGGGGGTGCCGCCGCGAAAACAGGCGACGCTGCTGAGCCTGGCGGCGATGCGCGCGTGGCGCCTCGCGCGGGTGACGATGCTGATCCAGTACCTCTATCGCGACGAGCCGCAGCTCAGTCGTTTCCAGACTGGGCTCGTGTACATCGACGACAAGCCGAAGCCCGCGCTGAACGGGTTCAGGCTGCCGTTCGCGGAGATGAAGCGTTCGGGATTCGAGACGGTGGTGTGGGGTCAGCTCCGCGAGGGCAAGCTGGGACGCAAGCAGTACGAGATCCAGATCCTGCGCAAGAACAAATGGACGTCCATTGCCGGCGTGCGTCTCACGAACGACA
Source organism: Gaiellaceae bacterium (assembly GCA_036490895.1). GTDB lineage: Bacteria > Actinomycetota > Thermoleophilia > Gaiellales > Gaiellaceae > PALSA-600. The sequence continues at coordinate 8,440 of DASXDB010000068.1, read as the reverse complement.
ACGGCGTCTTTCTTCGCACGATCCGCCTGAAGAAGGGGTCGCTTCTCCGCGTCTGGTCGCCCCGGCAGCGGTTGTACAGCCTGCGGCTGCGGATCAGGTGAGGTCCTACTTGGCGCGTGCCGCCGGCACGAACAGACGGCAGTGCGGGCACTTGTACCCGCGGTATCGCTCGGCGTCGCCTGCGATCAGGCTCGCCGTGAACGTCTTCTTGCAGTGCGGGCAGACGACCTCGGTCGTCCCTTCCTCGGGTTCCTCGGCCATCCGGCCAAGTTAGCCGAGAGCGATCCTCTCGATGCGCACCTCGTCGCGCGGGCGGTCGCCGGGGCCGGCGTCGACCTTCGAGATCGCGTCGACGACGTCCATGCCCGCGGTGACCTTGCCGAAGACCGTGTGCTTCCCGTCGAGCCATGGGCACGCCTCGGCCGTGACGATGAAGAACTGCGAGCCGTTCGTGTTCGGGCCGGCGTTCGCCATCGCGAGCGAGCCGCGTTCGACCGGGTGGTCGTTGAACTCGTCCTCGAACTGATAGCCGGGGCCGCCCGAGCCGGTGCCGGTCGGGTCGCCGCCCTGGATCATGAAGTCCTCGATCACGCGGTGGAAGGTGATCCCGTCGTAGAAGCCCTCACTTGCGAGCTTCGTGAAGTTCTCGACGGTCTTCGGGGCTTCGCCCGGGAACAGCTCGATCTCGATCGTTCCGTGGTTTGTCTGCATCGTGGCGTTGGTCATGCCGGGCAGGCTACGGAAGATGCGCACTCGGCCGTGCGTTTGGTGGTAGATAGGCATTCGCGGCAACACCACAGGAGGTTTGGGAATGGCATTGACGATCGGCGATACCGCTCCGGACTTCGAGGCGGACACCACCGAAGGGCGGATTGGCTTCCACGACTGGATCGGCGACTCGTGGGCCGTGCTCTTCTCCCATCCGAAGGACTTCACCCCGGTCTGCACGACCGAGCTCGGCTACATGGCGAAGATCAAGCCCGAGTTCGACAAGCGCGGCGTGAAGATCATCGGCCTCTCGGTCGACCCGACCGACAAGCACACGGACTGGGTCAAGGACATCGAGGAGACCCAGGGCCATGCTCCGAACTACCCGATCATCGGCGACATCGAGTTCGCGGTCTCGAAGGCCTACGGCATGCTCGGCGCGGACGTGTCGGGTGACACGGCCGACCGCACTGCGGCCGACAACCAGACGGTGCGCAACGTGTTCGTGATCGGCCCCGACAAGAAGGTGAAGCTGGTTCTCGTCTATCCGATGACGACCGGCCGCAACTTCGACGAGGTGCTGCGGGTGATCGACTCGCTGCAGTTGACCGCGACGCACAAGGTCTCGACGCCGGTCAACTGGAAGCAGGGCGACAATGTCATCATCGCCGGCTCGGTGAACGACGAGCAGGCGAAGGAGATCTTCGGCACGTGGGACGCGCCGAAGCCCTACATCCGCATCGTGCCGCAGCCGCAGTAGCTTCTAGGCGATGAGCGAGTGACGGAGCGCCGTTGCGACGGCCTCCGTCCTCGTGTCTGCCTCGAGCTTCACCATCGCGTGGCGCACGTGCGACTGCACCGTCTCGGGGGAGATCTCGAGCGTCGTCGCGACCTTCTCGTTCGTGAGCCCATTGGCCACGAGGCTGAGGATCTCGCGCTCGCGCGGCGTGAGCGGCGGCAGCGTCGAGACCGTCTCCGGCGAGGCCACCGCGGTCGCGAGGCCGGGATCGACCCACGTTCCGCCTTCGGCGACCGCGCGGACCGCGTCGGCGAGCGACTCGAGCGCGCCTTCCTTGAGCACGAACCCGCGGGCGCCGGCTTCGAGCCCGCGGTCGAGCAGTCCGCGGTCGTTGTGCCCCGTGTAGAGGATCACCTTCGTGCGCGGGCTGATGTCGGGGACCTGCCGCGCGACGTCGATGCCGGACAGCGGCGACATCGCGATGTCGACGATCGCGACGTCAGGCTGTGTCGCCCGGATCGTCGCGAGCGCCTCCTCGCCGTCGCGCGCCTGTGCGACGGCGACGTCCTTCGCTTCGAGGAAGCGCGAGACCGAGTCGAGCACCGCCGGATGGTCGTCGGCCAGCACGCACGTCGGCCGGCGTTTCCGTTCGACCGCAGCCGGCGCCGGAGCCGGCCTCCCGTCGATCAGGCGGCCGATCGCGTCGACGAGCGCGCCGACCGAGAACGGCTTCTGCAGGAGCGCTGCGCCCGTGCCGAGCTGCAGGGTCTCCGGCGTCTCCTCGTGGTGGCCCGAGATGAACACGATCGGCAGGTCGGCGTCGCGCGCGCGGATCTCCCGGGCGAGAGCGCGGCCGTCGAGCCCCGGCATGACGATGTCCGTCACGACGCCGTCGATCTCCCCGCGGTGCTCGTCGTAGAGCACGAGCGCCTCGGCGCCGTCGCCGGCGGTGAGCACGTCGTAGCCGGCGTTCGTGAGGATCTGCTCGGTGAGGTCGCGCACCATCTGCTCGTCCTCGGCGAGCAGGATCTTCCGGGTCTTCGCCCTTGTCGGCGCTTCGGCGACCGGAAGGTGGAGCGAGAACGTGGTGCCGACGCCGACCTCCGTCTCGAGCAGCACGAAGCCGCCGCTCTGCGCGACCGTGCCGTAGACGCTCGAGAGGCCGAGCCCGGATCCTTCCTTCTCGCGCTTCGTCGTGAAGAACGGCTCGAACGCCCTGCTGCGCGCCTCGTCGTCCATCCCGACCCCGCTGTCCGTGACGCGGATGACCACATACGACCCGGGCTTTGCCTCCGACTCGGCGGCGTCGTGCTCGTCGATCGTCACGTTGGCGGTTGTGACCTCGAGCGTCCCGCCGCCCGGCATGGCGTCGCTCGCGTTCAGCGCGAGGTTGACGAGCGCGTGCTCGAGCAGGCTTCGGTCTGCGAGCGCCCACGGGCTCGCCGCCGTCGGTGCGATATCGACCGTGATCGACCCTGAGATCACGTGCTCGAGCAGCCCGCCGATCGACGATACGACCTCGTTCAGGTCGACGATCGCAGGCTCAAGGATCTGCTTGCGGCCGAACGCGAGCAGCTGGCGCGGCAGGTCGGCTGCTTGCTCGGCGGCCTGCACGATTCGGACCGCGCGCTCGTGTGTCGAGCCGCTCGCGTCCGCGTCGGCGACGAGCAGCTCTGCATAGCCTCGGATGGCCGTCAGCATGTTGTTGAAGTCGTGTGCGACGCCGCCTGCGAGCCGGCCGAGCGCCTCGAGGCGCTGCGCCTGCAGCAGCTCGTCGCGGAGCCGGTCCCGTTCGGCCTCGGCGAGCTTTCTCGCGGTGATGTCCTGCACGAAGCCCTGCACATACAGGGGTTCACCCTGGTCGTCGCGGACGAGGTGCATCTCGTCCTGCACCCACACGACGGCGCCGTCGGGCTTCAGGTACCGGTACTCCTCCGCGAACGAGCCGCCGGCCCGCCGCACGCGCGCTGCCTCCTCGAACACGCGCTGCTGGTCGTCGGGGTGCAGGATGCGCTCGACCAGGCTCGGGTCGTTCAGCCAATCCGATACCGGATAGCCGAACAACTCCTCGACCTGCGGGCTGACATAGATGTTCGGCTCGGTCATGTCGAGCGAGCGGATGTACATGCAGAGAGGCAGCTGCTCGACGAGCGTGCGATAGCGCCGCTCGGCGGCGACGAAGCGCTCGTCGGCGCGTTTCCGTGCGTCGATGTCCTGCGCGTGCGCGACGAAGTGAAGCGGTGTGCCGTCGGCCCCGCGCACGAGCGTGACGCTCAACATCACCCACACTTCGCTGCCGTTCGAGCGGAGGTAGCGCTTCTCCATCTGGTAGGAGTCGAGCTCGCCGGCGAGCGTGCGCTGCAGGTAGTCGAGGTCCAGCGCCAGGTCGTCGGGATGCGTGATCTGCTGGAAGTCTCGTGTCGTCATCTCCTCGGCCGTGTAGCCGACGAGCTCGCAGAAGGCGCGGTTGATCTCGAGGAAGCGCCCGTCGGGCGCGACGAGCGCCATGCCGATGGAGGCCGACTCGAATGAGCCGCGGAACCTGCGCTCGCTCTCGAGGAGCGCGTCGGTGGCGCGGTTCTGCGCGGAGATGTCGCTGACGATCCCGAGCACACCCGTCGGCTTGCCGTTCTCCTCCATCAGCGTCGAGGCGATCGAGACGGGGATTCGGGTGCCGTCGCGGCGGAGCAGGACGTACTCCGCTTCGCCGCTCTGCTCGCCGGCCAATCGCTCGGCGAACCGTCGCGCGGCGTGATCCCGATGCTCCGGCGCGAGCAGCTCGTTCGCGTAGTGGCCGATCAGCTCCGCCGCCGGGTAGCCGCTGATCGCCTCGCCGGCGGGGTTGATCGAGGTGAACCGTCCGTGCAGGTCCAGCGTGCAGACGAAGCGGGCGGTCCGCTCGAGCAACAGCCTCCCCGCGTCGCCTGCGGCCGTCATGTCACCCATTCAAGACTCGTGATCGGCCGGACCCCTCTCCGGCTTGAGGAACGCTCTTTCCCATGATTCTGGGATGGGGGAGCCGCGAATCCCTCATCCGGGGGTGACACGTCCGTCAGAGATCTCCGATACCGGGCCGACTCACGGATTTCCGGCGAAGCCATCGCCGTCCGCCTCCCAGAAAGGAAGGATATGAACCTACGTGCGGCGAACCCGGCGGGCATGCGGTCCCGGAGACGGATGACGCGGCTCGCCCTCGGTGCGGCCGTCATCGGCGCGAGCGCGCTCGCGCTGACTGCGGTGCCGGCGGATGCCTCGACGCTCTCGAACATGAGCTGGACGGTGTCCAACAACCAGGTCTCGGCGACGAACGTCTCGTACGCGTACTCGTTCAAGACGACGACCGCCGGCACGATCAAGACGATCACGTTTGCTGTGTCCGGCTCCGGGCTGGGCGGCACGCCGACGATCACGCGCGCCTACGGGATCGGTGCCGGAACGGTCTCGCGCTCGGGCCAGACGATCACGTACACCGTCACCACAGGCGCAGCGGTCGCGGCGGGCATCCCGATCTATATCGAGCTCGGTGGGCTGACGAACAGCTCGACGACGGGGAGCTACACGACCACGATCACGACGTTGACGTCCACGCCGTCGACGATCGACAGCGGCACGACGCCGACGGTCACCCTCGCGGCGAACAACACCGCGGTGACGGTCACACTTGCGAAGAGCCTGACGTTCACCGTCGACACCACCGCGTTCGAGCTCGACATGGACCCCAGCCTCGCGGCGCTGGCCGATCAGTCGGCCACGGTCGGCTTGACGGTGCAGACGAACGCGAACTCGGGCTACACGCTGTCGGTCGCCGACGGCGCGAGCGGGTTGCAGAGCAGCGGCACGGGCAACCCGGTGATCGCGAAGGCCTCGACGGGCAAGGCGACGTCGGTTACGTGGCCCGGTGCGCCGGCGTGGGGGTACACGGTGACCGGCACGGGTGCGACGATCGACGCGGCGTTCTCGGGCTCGAAGTACGCCGGCTACACGGCGGGCGGCGAGACGATCGCGTCTCGCACGGGGACGACGGGCGGGTCTGCCGACACGATCTCGATCGCGAACCGTGTCGCGATCAACTACACGTCGGCGTCCGGTGTGTACTCCGACACCGTCACGTACACGGTGACGCCGAACTACAACTGACGTGAGATTCGCTGTGGTCGCGGCGCTGCTCGCGACGGCTCTGGCCGTCGCGAGCCCTGCGGCCGCCGGCGGGTCGGCCAAGCCTGTGGGCGGCGCGCGTGCCCTGGCCGTGTCCGTCCCCGCCGACCCGGTCCCGGCTCGCGCGGGCGGTCTGGCGAGGACGATGATCCGCGTCGTCAACCCGAACGACTTCGCGGTCTCGGTGCTGATCCGCAGCCGCACGCTCGCGCTCGGCGACGACGGCAAGGTGTCGATCGGCAGTGGTCCGGACCCCCGGTGGGACGGCCGTGTCCGGTTCCCGCACGGCGCGCTTCGCATCCCCGCGCAGAGCTATCGCAACGTCGCGCTGCCCATCCGCGTCCCGCGCCTCAGCCCCGACCTCTACTTCGTCGGCTTCCTCGTCACGCCGGTCGCGACCACGGGCGGCTCGGTCAAGGTCATCAACCAGATCGGGTCGTTTCTGACGCTCGACGTGCCGGGCCCGCGCCTGCGCCTCCTCACCGGCCATCTGCACCTTCCGTCGTTCGTGCTCGGCTCGAAGGCGAGCGGCCAGATGCGCGTCACGAACCTGGGTCATGCAGCCGTGACGCTCTGGGGTGAGAACGACATCACCTCCTCGCCGGGCGGCGTCTTCCAGCAGGACCGGCTCGGGCCGTCGCTGCTGCCGGTCGGAAGGTCGCGTTCGATCGCGGTTACCGGGAAGCCGCGTTGGCCGGTCGGGATCGTCACCGTGACGACGCGCGTCACCTACCCCGGGCGGACCGCGTCCGAGACCCGCGAGCTCGTGTTGACGCGACGCGTGCTCGTGATCAGCCCCTGGGTCCCCGCCGCTCTCGGCGGGCTGATCGCGCTGCTCGTCGCCCTCTGGTGGTGGCGCAGGCGCAGGCCGTCCCGGCCGCCGCTCGCCGCTAGCGCAGCACCTTGACGCGCATGGTTGAGCGCCGCGAACGCGTACGGCCGCTTCGCGACCTTGAGGCGCGCGACCGTCTTCGGGCCGGCGTCGCCGTCGCACCACCGGCCGGCGCCCTTGACTCACCGCGGGTCACACGGCCTAATGGCGGGATGCAACGCAACCTCGTCGAATCGGCCGACGCCGAGCGTCGCGCAATCGAGCGTGCGTTGCACGACGGCGTGCAGCAGGACCTGATTGCGCTGTCGGTGCGGCTTCAGCTCGCACGTCGCGTCGCCGATGACGATCCGGCCGCCGCCGTGCGCCTGCTCGACGACATGAGCCGCGACGTCGAGGATGCGCTCGATCGCGTTCGACGCTTGGCCGACAATGTGTACCCGTCGCTGCTGGCGCCGCTCGGCCTCGTCGAGGCGTTGCGCGCCGCAGGTCACGACGTGGATGCGGACGCGATCGGCCGCTTCGCGCCGGCTGTTGAGGCTGCTGCGTATTTCTTCTGCCGGGACATCGCCGGGACGGCATCGACGTCGGTCGGGCTGCGGTGCGACGACGGGGCTCTCGTCATCCGCGTCGAGCTCGCTGCGCCGGACGACGAGCGGCTCACCGCGGCCCGCCAGCGGATCGAGGTGCTCGGCGGCCGGATGAAGGTCGAGTTCGCCGACGCGGGCGCCTACGTCTTGGCGGCGATTCCCTCGGCGCCGCCCTCGCTCAAGTAGAGGATCACCGCTTTTACGCGCTTGTGCACCGCGGGCTCGTAGCCGAGGCCGAGCTTGAGAAAGATCGAGTGGATCACCTTCTCGACCGATCGCTCGGTGAGGAACAGCGACGCCGCGATCGCGGCATTGTTCCTTCCCTCGGCCATCTCGCGCAGCACGTCGAGCTCGCGTGGCGTCAACTCGTGCAGGGGCGACTCGTCGCGCCGCGCGCGTTCGGCGACGAGCTCCTCGACCACCTTGGGATCGATCACCGATCCGCCGGCGGCGACCGTACGGATCGCGCCGACGAGCTGCTCGAGGTCGTTGACCCGCTCCTTGAGGAGGTAGGCGCGTCCCTCGCTCCCGCTCTCGAGCAGCGTCAGCGCGTACCGGGGGTTCGAGTACTGGCTGAGGACGACGACGCCGACGTCCGGGTGCGTCTCGCGGAGCCGCTCGGCTGCCCGGATCCCCTCGTCGACGCCGGTCGGCGGCATGCGGATGTCGGTGACGACGACGTCGGGGTGCTCGGCGTCGACGGCCTCGAGCAGCTCGTCCAGGTCGCCGCACGCGGCCACGATCTCCAGGTCGGGCTGCGTCTCGAGCAGGCGTCGCAGACCTTCACGCACCAGGTAGTGGTCATCGGCGAGCACGAGTCGCAGCGACACGGCCTGAGAATACGGCGCGACCGGCGCAGCCCATAGCGCGGAGGCATCCGGCGAATCGGGGTGCTGGCCCCCTGGACGCTGGGTGACGCGCGTGTCACGATCGCCATCTGGGTCGAGAGCGAGCTCGGTCGAGGGAGCCGATTCGTGTCCACGCTGCCGCTATGACCACAGTCCTGCTCGTCGAGGACAACGAGAAGAACATGAAGCTCCTCCGCGACGTCCTGACCGCGAAGGGCTACCGCGTGGTGGAGGCGACGAGCGGGGAGGAGGCGGTCGAGCTCACGCTCGAACAGGCACCCGGACTCGTCCTGATGGACGTGCAGCTGCCGGGCATCGACGGCGTCGAGGCGCTCCACCGCCTCCGCTCCGACGCGCGCACCGCCGTCATCCCGGTGCTGGCGCTGACGGCGCAGGCGATGGAGGGCGACCGCGAGCGCTTCCTTACCGCCGGCTTCGACGGGTACCTCTCGAAGCCGGTCGACATCGTCGAGTTGCTGGCGACGGTCGCGGCACACACGGGAAAACGGCCGGCGCCTCACCCTTCCGGGTGACGTGCGGACCTCAGCTTCCACCGATGCAGAAGCGTGGC
>DASXDB010000067.1:0-5258 GCA_036490895.1 Gaiellaceae bacterium | reverse complement strand
GTGAGCGTGCGCTCGATCTGCGCAAGGTCATCGGTTTCCGACGAGATCATCGTCTGGATCGTCTGCAGGAGCTCGGTCATGCGGCTTCGACGATTCTTCGCCGCACGGGTCCTGGGCGGCAAGGGCCGCAGGTCCCATCTTCGGCTCGGCCGGGACCCAGCCGACACGTTCGCGACAATGCGCAGGTGAGACGGGGTCTCGTGCTGGTCGCCTTGGCGCTCGTGCTGTCGCAGACGGCGCTCGCAGGAGACGTCTCGCTCTCGGCACGCCTGGCGAGCGCTCTCGCGGTGCGCGGGAACACGTGGGCGACGTCGGCGGCGCTCGCCGTCGATCTCCAGTCCGACGGTGTCGTCTTCGCCCGCAACGCGGATCTCTCCCTCGCGCCGGCATCGAACGAGAAGCTGCCGGTCACGTTCGCGGCGCTCAAGGAGCTCGGTCTCCCCTACCGCTTCAAGACCGAGGTGCTCGGCAGCGGCGCGCAGGAGGGCGCGGTGTGGCACGGCGACCTCTTCCTGAAGGGATTCGGCGACCCGACGCTGACGAGCGCAAGGCTCGGCCGCCTCGCGCAGACGATCGCCGACGCGGGGATCACACACGTCGACGGGCGGCTGCTTGCCGACGAGACGTGGTTCGACGCCAAGCGCGCCGCGCCGGGATGGAAGCTCGGCTACCTGTTCTACGAGTGCCCGCCGTTGTCCGCACTCGTCGTCGACCGCGACGTGTACGACGGGCACACTGCGAAGAGGCCGGCGATCGCAGCGGCCGGCACGTTTCGCCGGCTGCTGCGCGGCTACGGCGTGACGACGGGCCCGGTCGCTCTCGGCCGCGCGCCGGCGGCGGCGACGGTGCTCGGGACGAGCGATTCGGCGACGCTGCCCAACGTGATCGCCGTCATGGATCGCGACAGCGACAACTTCCGCGCGGAGATGCTCCTCAAGGAGCTCGGCGCCGAAGCGGGGACAGGCGGATCGAGCGATGCCGGCGCCGCCGTCGTCCGGCGCGTCCTCGCCGAGGCGAACATCCCGCTCGCAGGCGTCGTGATCGCGGACGGCTCGGGCCTGTCGCTCCTCGACCGGCTGACCGCAACGACGATCGCGCGCATCCTCACGACGGCATGGAGCGACCCGGCGCTGAAAGCGGCGTTCTGGGCTGCGCTCCCGGCGGCGGGTGAGCAAGGGACGCTCGAGCACCGCCTGAAGGAGCCGCCCGCGCTCGGCGTCGTGCGGGCGAAGACCGGCACGACGAACGAGGCGTCGGCGCTGTCGGGCTACGTCCGCGACCGCTTCGCGTTCGTCGTCATCCAGAACGGCGATCCCGTCTCGGCCATCGCGGCGCGCAAGGCGCAGGACCGCTTCGCGACCGCGCTCGCGCGCGTCTCAGCCTCCGAGTAGCTCGAGCAGTTCCTTCTCACCGAGCAGCGGCACGCCTGCCTTCTCGGCCTTCGCCACCTTCGAGCCCGGGCTCTCGCCGACGAACACGCCCGTGGTCTTCTTGGAGACGCCGTCGGACACCTTCGCGCCGAGCGCCTCGAGCTTCGCGCGCGCCTCTTCGCGCGACATCGACTCGAGTGTGCCGGTGATCACGTACTGGGCTCCCGTCAGCCGGCCCTCGACCGGCTTGTCCTCCTCGCTCAGCTCGAAGCTCAGCCCGAGCGTCCGGAGCTCTTCGACGAGACGAAGGTTGTCCTCGTCGGCGAACCACTCTGCAACGATCTCGGCACGATCTGAGCCGAAGCCATCGACCTCGGCGAGCTCGTCCGGCGTCGCGGCGATCAACGTGTCGACGTTGCCGACGTGGCGCGCCAGGTTCTGCGCGAGCACCCAGCCGATCCCGGAGATGTTCAGGCCCAGCAGCACCCGCGAGAACGGCACGCGTGTGCGCGACGCTTCGATCTGGTTGATCGCGTTGCTCGCGGAGATCTCGCCGAAACCGTCGAGCTCGAGCAGCTGCTCTTTCGTCAACCGGTAGAGACCGGGGAGCGAGCGGACGAGGCCCTTGTCCCACAGCGTGCGAACCGTCTGCTCGCCCACTCCGTCGATGTCCGCCGGCCCTTCGACCCAGCTGATCAGCGTCTCGAGCCCACGCGAAGGGCAGGCCCGGTTCGGACACCGGTGCATCGCCTCGCCTTCCGGCTTCACCACAGGCGTGTCACAGAGCGGGCAACGCTCCGGCATCCGGAACACCTTCGTGCCCTTGCGGTGCGCGCCGGCCGGGCCGACGATCTGCGGGATCACGTCGCCGGCACGCTGCACGATCACGTCGTCGCCTTCGCGGATCTCCTTGCGATTGATGTCCTCTTCGTTGTGCAGGGTCGCGCGCGAGATCGTCACACCGCCGACCTCGACCGGCTGGAGCACTGCCCAGGGGTTGAGCGCGCCGGTGCGGCCGACGCGGATCATGATCTTCTCGAGCCGAGTCGTCGCGGTCATGGGCGCCCACTTGAACGCGCGCGCCCACCGCGGGCGTGAGTGCAACGCGCCGAGACGCTGCTGCTGTGCGTAGTCGTCGACCTTGATCACGATTCCGTCGATCTCGTAGTCCAGATCGGCGCGCTTCCGCTCCCACTCCCGGCACGCCTTCGCGACCGCGTCGATCGACTCGAGCCGCTCGGCGAACGGGTTGATCGGGAACCCGTGCACCTTGAGCCACGCGAGCGTCTCCCAGTGGCTCCGGAGGGCGGCGCCGTCGTGCACGCCGATGCCGTATGCCCAGAACGACAGGGGGCGCGCGGCGGTGATGCGCGAGTCCTTCTGACGCAGCGACCCGGCGGCGGCGTTGCGGGGGTTCGGCGTCGGCTTCTTGTCCTCCGCGATCAGGCGCTCGTTGAGCTCCCGGAAGCCGGAGAGCGGCATGTACACCTCGCCGCGCACCTCGACGAGGGGCGGCACGTCGTCCCCCAGCATCCGCAGCGGGATCGCGTTGATCGTGCGCAGGTTGACGGTGACGTCCTCCCCGATCTCGCCGTCCCCGCGCGTTGCGCCGCGCGTGAAGACGCCGTTCTCGTAGCTGAGGTTGATCGCGAGGCCGTCGATCTTCGGCTCGAGGACGTATGCGACCTCCGCGTCGGCGTTCAGCCGCTTCCGGACGTCGTCCGCCCATTTCACGACTGCCTCGTCGGTAGCGACCTTCTCGAGCGATCCCATCGCGGTCAGGTGCCGCACCTTCTGGAACCGCTCGCTCGCGGGCGCGCCGACCCGCTGCGTCGGCGAGTCCGGCGTGACGAGCTCGGGATGCTTCTCTTCGAGTGCGACGAGCTCGTCGTAGTGCTTGTCGTACGTCGCGTCGTCGACGGATGGATCGTCGAGGACGTGGTACTCGTGTAGCCAGCGGTTGAGCAGCCCGCGAAGCTCCTCGGCTCTTTTCTCAGACAAGGTCGAGCAGCTCATGCGCGTCGTGGATGACGACGTCGGCGTCCGTCAGCTTCTCGGGCTCGTGGATCCTGCCCCAGGCGACGCCGACCGCGTACAGGCCGGCCGCCTTTGCGGCCTGCATGTCGAAGGGCGAGTCGCCGACGTAGGCCGCCTCCTCCGGCGTCGCTCCCATGCGCTCGAGCGCGAGCCGGAGCGGCGCCGGATGCGGCTTGTGCTCGGTCGTCTCGTCTCCCCCGACCACGGTTTCGAACAGGTGCTCGATCGGGATGCGGTCGAACGCGAGGTCGACGGTCGCGCGCCGTTTCGCGGTGACCACGCCGAGCCGATGGCCGCGGTCACGCAGCCGGTCGAGCACGACGTCCATCCCTTCGCAGACGGAGATGGTGTCGTGCAGCGGCTCGTTGTGGGCGCGGTAGACCCGCACGAGCTCGTCGACGCGCCCCGGATCGAGCGCGTGCATCTGAGCCTCGAGCCCGGGCCCGCCGACCGCGGCGAGCAGCTGCGCGTCCGTGTAGTCGCCGCCGAGGACTGTCTCCGCGGCATGGCGCATCGACGCGAGGATGATCGCGCCGGTGTCGACGACGGTGCCGTCGAGGTCGAACAGGACTACGGGATAGCGCACGCCCCCAGGTTAGAGACGTAACGTGTCGCGAAGCTGGTCGAGCAGCTGGCGGCGCGGCGCGGGCGGCGCCAGGAACGCGGCGACGCGCTCGGCCTCCTCCGGCGAGAGCGACACCGCAGCCTCGGCGGCGTCGACCGACCAGATGCTGAAGCGAACCTGCGGCGCGGTCTCGTCGTCGCCGAAATAGCGCGAGACGCGCAGCGCCTTCTGGGCGTCCGCGTCGACGCCCGGGTGCGGCGCGAAGAACTCGACGAGCTTGCGCCGCTGCGGCGCGGCGCACCACGGGCAGTAGCGGAACCTGTCCTCGACGCCGTTCCCGCAAGCGCGGCACGTCCTCACGCCCACATTCTCTGCCCGCGACGGGCGTGGATCAACCCTCAGTAGGTCACATGCGTGAGGTACAGCCCATGCGGCGGCGCGGTCGCCCCCGCCTCGCTGCGCGGACGCCCCGCGAGCAGCGGCTCGAGCTCGAGGCCCTCCAGCATCGTCCCGACCAGCGTCCGCACCATGTGACGCAGGAAGGAGTCGGCGGTGATCTCGAACACGGCCACGCCGTCGCCGAGCTCCACCCAGCGCACCTGCTTCACCACCCGCACGAACACGTTGTGCCGCGTGTCCGTCGGAGTGAACGCCCGGAAGTCGTGCTCGCCGAGCAGCGCCTGCGCACTCGCGTCGGCCGCAGCGACGTCGAAGAGGCGCGGCCACCACAGCGCCCGCGTCGCCTCGAGCGCCGAGCGCTGACGGTGCCGCCACACGCGGTAGCGGTACGAACGCGCGCGCGCATCGAAACGCGCATGGAAGGCGTCCGGCGCCTGCTCGGCCCGGATGACGGCAAGGTCGTCGGGGAGCGCCGCGTTCAGCGCCTCCGCCGCGCGGGCGGCCGGCGGCCCACCTTCCACGTCGACGGAGACCACGTTGGCCAGCGCGTGCACCCCCGTGTCGGTCCTCCCTGCGACGGCGAGGCCGGTCGCAGTGCTGTAGAGCTGGTCGAGCGCCCGCCGCAGCTCGCGCTCCACCGTCCGCCCGTCGGGTTGGCGCGCCCAGCCGCGGAAGCCGGTGCCGTCGTACTCGACCGTTAGCTTCATGCGCACGTCAGGTACTCCTGACCGTGCTTGTAAGGCGTTCCTGATGCTCTAGTCACTTGGCATCGGTTCGCTACACTCTAGCCTGATGCCCGACGAACACCACTTTCTCCTGCAGCGCGTCCAGCCGGCGATGGTCGGGCTCATCGACGGCTCGCTGTCGACGCTGGCGCCGATCTTCTC
>DASXDB010000066.1:0-9547 GCA_036490895.1 Gaiellaceae bacterium | reverse complement strand
TCGGTGCTGGGCGGAACGGCCAGCATCAACGGCTCGGGTGCGAGCACGCCGTTCGGCCTGTTCAACACGATCGTGCCGTGAGGAATCCGCGACGGGGCCGCTTCGGCGGCCCCGTCGCGATGGTCCCTACGCGAACGGCTTCGTGACCATGTCGAGCACGACGAGCATGAGCACCGCGACGTCGAAGCGGCCGACCAGCATGATCCGTTCGATCAATGCGATCGTCTCCGGGTGCGTGGCGCCGTTGCGCTCCGCCGACTCGTCGATCTTCTTCGCCATCGGCGACAGGATCGCCACGCCGACGATGAACGTGATGGCGTAGCCGATGAGGCCCGCGATGACCCAGAAATGACCCCAGCCCCAGCTGGTGTTGATCATCATCGCGATCCCGAGCAGGAACGTGACGAGCCCGACGGGGGCGAACACCTTCTCGCCCATGAAGGCCGCCTGCTTGGCGATCGTGACGATGTCCTCCAGGTTGTCGGCCCGCTGCGCCCGGATCGCGTGGATCATGATCGAGACGCCGCCGCCGACCCAGATGACGGCGAAGAGCACGTGCCCCGCCTTGAACAGCGAGTACCAGTTGTTCGGCACTGCCGTCGAGCTCGAGAAGGCGAAGATCACGCCGATCACGACGACCGCGGCGAGGATCGCGATCGTCAGGTTGTTGGTGCCGCGGCTCGGCGCGGCCGACCCCGTTGCTGGTGTGTCCATGGCCCGATCGAAGCAGGTCAGGCGGCCTGATTCAAGGCTCGCGCGGCCTCGAGCCACGTGTCGACGTCCGGCACGTCGCCGGTCTCGTAGTTCCAGGCGTTCCTGATCACACCGCCCTCGTGGACGAGGAACGCGCTCCGTCGGGCCACGTCGTGGAACCCGCGGAACTCGAAGCCGATGCCGAACCCGCGCACCGCGTCGCCATTGAAGTCCGAGAGGAGCCCGAAGTTGAGATCGAGGGCCTGCGTCCAGGCGATGTGGGTGTACGGCGAGTCGCGCGAGATCCCGACCGGCTGGACTCCCACCTCGTCGAAGTCGGCTCTCCTGTCACGCAGGAGCTCCATCTCGTTCGTTCAGGTGGAGGACCAGTCGAACAGGTAGAAGACGAGCAGCTTCGGCCCGTCTTCGAGCAGGTCCGTCATCGTCACGGGCTGGCCTGGACCGAGGTACACGGTTGCGTCCGGGACGCGATCGCCTGCCTGGAGCATGCGCCGATGCTACTGACAGCACCAGCGGCCGCTCAGCTCGAGCATCGGACGAAGGCCGTCTGCGCGTGCGAATTGCTGGCGGATGTTCGCCACGGCCCGCACCTGCTTGCCCTTGATGAACACCCACTGGTTCGCGTCCGGCCAGTTCACGAGCAGCCAGTCGCCGGCAGGCGACCACTCGACGTCGCCGAACGTGCCGGGCCCCGCGAACAGCAACCGTGCGTGCCCCGGACGGTCGATGTCGACGATGCGCACCTCGCTGCGCCCCGCCGAACGGATGACGACCGCGAGCTCGTGCGTGCCGGGCTTGAACGTGGCCTGCCGCAGCTCCGTTCCGAGCATCGAGATCGTGCGGTGAACGTGCCCCTGCTCGTCGATCACGACGATCTGGTTGGCCGATCTGACGGCGAGGTAACGCCCGTCAGACGACCACTCGAGCCCGGCCGGGAGCACCTTGATCGGCGTGCGCCACACGAGCCGGCCCGACGCCCGGCGAAGGACAATCGCGCCGCCGCTGTAGTACGCGATGGTGTGCAGCCGCGTCGGGTCCCAGGAGGGCGCGACTTGCCCCGCGTACGCGTCGAGCAGGTGATCATCGGTTCCGTCGCCGGCGACGATGCGCAGGCCGGAGGCTGCGAGGTACGCGATCCGCGTGTCGGTCATCGTCCCTTCCCAGCGCGGCTCCGAGGGATCGTGTCGTGCGAGCTTCCAGCGCACTCCGCCGTCCGGGTCGAACGCGATCAGCTCGTTCCGCTCGGTCGCGACGACGTACAGCCCGTGCGGCGACCACTCGGCGTCGGAGTACGGGCCGAGCTTGCGCATGAAGCCGTTCGACTTGACGAGCCAGACGCCGCCGTCGTCGCTCGACACGACGAGCAGCCGGCCGGGCGCCGGCAGCGAGAAGAGCGCCGGCGCCGCGTGGTCGATCCCGACCGCCTCGCGCACGCTGTGGAACACCGCCCGACCCGGCGGCGAGAGAGCCGCGACGACCACGATCGCCACGGCCGCCGCGACCCCGGCGACCAACAGTCTGGTACCAGCGGGGCGGCGCGGGGCGGGCGTGCGCTCCTCGAACGCACGCTTCACGACTTCCCAGGCTCTGTCCTCAGGCGTCACGTTTCATCCGATCGAGGCCGCGGCGGAGGCGTGAGTTGACGGTGCCGCGGGGGAGGTCGAGCAGCTCCGCGATCTCACCCGGCGTGTACTCGAGCAGGTAGCGGAGCACGACCACGGCTCGGTGCTCGGCCGGCAGCTCGCCGATCCGTGCGAACGCGTCGCCGTCGGGCTCGGGCGCCGACGGTGCCGCCACGTAGTCGCCGAGCTCGACCTCGGCGCGTAGGCGGCGGGCGCGCGTCCAGTCGATCGCGCGGTTGACCACGATCCGGTGCAGCCACGGGCCGAACGGACGACGGCGGTCGAAGCGGTCGAGGTTGCGAATAGCGGCGAGAAACGCCTCCTGCGCGATGTCCTCGGCGGCTGCCGCGTCGCCGGTGACGAGCCGCGCGGCACGCAGGGCGCGCGGCCAATGCTCGCGGAACAGCCGTTCGAGGTCGTCGACCGAGCCTTGCTGGGCACCCCGGATCCAGGCGCGCTCCGCCACCCCACGACTCTACGACGGGCGTTCCTCATGAGGTCCATACGGCGCGTGGACCTCCGGGGGTCCATGCTGCGTATTCCACGCATGACGCGTCTGCTGCTCGTCCTCGTAGCCGTGGCGCTGCTGCTGCTCCCGGGAGCCGCGCGCGCCGCCGCCTGCTCGCCGCTGAACTGCGCGCCGAGCCAGTTCACGCTCTCCCACGGCACGCTGATCGCGTACCGGCACTCGGCGCTCGGGCCGGTGTCGGTGGCCGATCTCCGGACCGGGAAGCACCTTTTCACCGTGCCCGGCGGATTCGTCGGCGGGAACGTGCTCGTGCACCATGCGGGGAAGCAGCTGACGTGGTTCGACCTGCGCACAGGCGCTGCACAGGCACGCACGACGCTGCCGTGGAACATCAGGTTCGCCGGCGTTTCGCAGGACGGCTCTCGGGCGGTTGGGTTCCGGCGCGTCAGCGGCGCGGTGACCGCGGTGATCGTCTCGCCGCATTCGTGGAGGCAGGTTCCGCTGCCGAAGGCGGACTGGGACTTCGACGCGCTGCGCGGCAACCACCTTTTCCTGATCAAGTACCTGTCGAGCGGCTACCAGGTTGACCTCGTCGACCTGTCGACCGACAGCCCGACGACGAAGCTCATCAAGGACCCGCACGAGTCGGGAACGATCTGGGGCAGCCCGTTCTCGCGGCTCGCGTCGCACGACGGCCGGATGGTCTTCACGTTGTATGTCTCAGGGAACGGCGCCGCGATGGTGCACGAGCTGAACGTTGCGAGGCCGCAGGCCCGCTGCATCGACCTGCCCGGCACCGGCGACTACGGCTCGGCGGCGTCGTGGGCGATGGCGCTGTCGCCTGATGCGCGCACGCTCTGGGCGGTGAGCCCGGGCTACGGCCGCGTCGTCGCGATCGATGTCGCCACCCGCGTCGTGCGAACCGCATTCCGGTTCAACCTGCCGTATCGGAGCCTCGGCTACGGAACGCGGGTCGCGCTCCGCGGCGACGGGCAGGAGCTCGCACTCGCCGACGGACAGGAGGTCGTGCGGCTCGCGCTCGTCGACCAGAAGCTGCTCGAACGGACGCCGTCCAAGGCGGTCGCGCTCGGCTGGTCGCCCACCGGAGAGCTTCGGACACTTCGCTGACGGCACTCCGGGCGGTGTGTGCGGTTCTGGTCTGCGTGGCCGCGCTCGCCGGCGGGGCGCGGGCCGACCAGGCGCCGCTCGCGCAGGGGTCACTGCTCGCGTTCCGCGCGCTCCCGGACGGATCGTGGCGTGTGATCGACCTCACCACGGGCCGCACGCGCTGGCGCCTGCCGCCAGGGCCGATCGGCGGTCGCCTGATCGTCCATCGGGACGGGAACCTGGTCACGTGGTTCGACGCCGATACCGGAGCGCGGGTGGAAGATGCGGTGCTGCAGGTTCACGGCCGCTTCGCACTTGCCGGCGTGTCGCAGGATGGGAAGCGCGCCGTGTTCGCGCGGACGCAGACGCGCTCGACGACCTTCGTCATCGCGTCCGCTCGCGCTCAGCGGCTCGTGAAGCTCGGCGGGCACGACTGGTCGTTCGACGCGCTGAACGGGCAGTACCTCTTCCTGGTCGAGCACGGCGACCGGGTTCGGCTCTACGACCTGGCGACCAACGCGCTGCAGAAACAGCCGCTCGCCCTTCCGCGTGGGATGCCGCAGGCTCGGGTTTCGTCGCCGGACGGCCGGTACGCCTTCACGCTCTACATCGGCAAGAGCGGCGAGGCGGTGCTTCAGGAGCTCGACACAGCAGCCGGCTTTGCGCACCGCATCGACTTGCCGAGCGACAGCACGGTCGGCGCGGCGATCACGTGGGGGCTCGTCCCGGACCCGTCGAACGACACGCTATGGACGGTGAGCCCTGGCCTCGGCCGCGTTCTTGCGATCGACGCCCCCGCGCATGTCGTTCGCCTTCGCTACTCCTTTCGCCCCGGACGTTGGAACCCAGGCCCTGTCGTCGGAGCGATCGCCCCGGACGGCGAGCACATCGTGTTCACCGACGCGCAGCACCTCTGGGTCGCCGTTCCGGCGACCGGACGCGTGATCGACGAGCCCGCGCACGTGGCGCTCGCGCTCGGCTGGGCGCCCGATCAGAGCAAGGTCTGGGTCGTTGGTGAGCGAAGCCGGGTCAGCGCGCTGCGGCTTCGGCTCCGGTGACGACGGCGGCCTCGGTCGCGACCGAGATCTCGCGCACGACCTCGACGATGTCGCGGTTCGCGTTCCACACGCGCAGCTGACGGTCGGCGCCGTTGCCGCGGCCGAGGATTTCCCGGATCCCCTCGAGCTCGCGCTCCGATCCGAGCTCCTTCGCGTGCGGCTCGATGTCACGCAGCGTCCTGCGCACCAGCTGTGCCACGGGCACGCGGTTCCGGCGGCCGGTGGCGAGGTCCATGATCGGCGCCTCGAGGCCGTAGCG
The DNA here is from genome assembly GCA_036490895.1 of Gaiellaceae bacterium. Taxonomy (GTDB): domain Bacteria; phylum Actinomycetota; class Thermoleophilia; order Gaiellales; family Gaiellaceae; genus PALSA-600. The sequence goes on along the minus strand of DASXDB010000066.1, from coordinate 4,318 downwards.
CGCCGCGAGCCATTTGTTCTCGGTCGTCAGTAGGCGGTGCCACGTCGGGATCTCGCGGCCCGCGTCGTACAGCTCGCAGTGGAGCTTCACGAGCGCCTGGAAGAAGGCGGTGATCGCGACCACGTCCTCGAGCCGCGTCACCGCGTCGCACACGCGCATCTCGATCGTGCCCAGGCGCGGGTGCGGACGGATGTCCCACCAGATGTGCGTGTAGTCGGCGATGCAGCCGGTCCGCTCGAGCTGACCGACGACCTCGGCGTAATCGGCGTAGTCGCGGAAGCGAGGCGGCGGGCCAGAGCGCGGAAACGCGGCGAACACCATCTGGCGGCTCGACGACAGCCCTGTCGGCTCGCCCCGCCAGAATGGTGACGACGCCGACAGCGCGAGCATCTGCGGCAGGTACACGAGCAGGCCGTTCATCACCTGGATCGCTTTCTCGGGATCGTCGACGGCCACGTGCATGTGCATGCCGAAGATCAGCTCGCGCCGCGCGATGTACTGCAGCTGGTCGACGAGGTTGCGGTACCGGTCGCGCGCGGTGATCCGCTGGCGCTCGAAGAGCGAGAACGGATGCGTCCCGGCGGAGCCGAAGCGGCACCCTTCCGCGCGGGCGATGTCCGCGACGTAGCCGCGGAGCTGCGACAGCGAGCGCATCACGTCGGAGGCAGTGCGACACACGGGCGTCGTCACCTCGAGCACGGACTGCATCAGCTCGGCGTGGAGGCGGTCCTGGTGCTCTCCCTGCTCGACCGCCGCGAGCACCGAGTCGATGTGCTGCACGAGGTCCCACGTCTCGGGATCGAGCAGCATGTACTCCTCCTCGACCCCGAGCGTATACGGGTCGCCCTGGCCGAACTTGTGCTCGAGCACGCTCGCCTCCCCGCCGGCCGTTCCGAGCGATCCCTTTCCCGTGATCGAGGGCGGGAAGATCTGGTTCACGGGAGCAGTATCACCGCTTCCGCCTCGATCTCCACGAACCAGCGCGGGTCGAGCAGCTGCGTGACGATCCCCGTCGTCGCGGGCCGCGCCCGGGCGAACGCCTCGCCGTGCGCCCGGCCGACGTCGTCTATGAACGCCGCGTCGGTGACGTAGATCCGGGTGCGCACGACGCTGTCGAGCGTCGCTCCGGCCTCGTGGAGCGCGCGCTCGATGATCCCGAGGCAGACCTTCGTCTGGTCGTACGGAGTCGCGGGCGGGTCGGCGTCGCCGGGCATGATCGGCGCGGTCCCCGAGACCCAGATGCGGTCGCCGACGCGCACCGCACGGGAGTAGCCGACCCGCGCCTCGAATGCGGCGCCCGACGAGATGAGCTGACGATCACTTTCCATGTGCTCGCTAGTGTCGCCGTTCGTGGAGGCACTCCGCCAGGTCGAGGGCTGGCCGTGCGAGCACGCCGCGGTGGCGGTCATCGGCGCGGTGGAGGAATCGGTCGGCGACCGCGCGCGGCGGTTCGCGTGGGCGTCGGTGACGAAGCTCGCAACGGCTCTCGCGATGCTCGTCGCCGCGGAAGAGGGGATTGTCGACCTCGACGAGCCGGCCGGGCCGCCGGGCTCGACGTTCCGTCACCTGCTCGCGCACGGGTCGGGCCTGCCGTTCGATCATGGTGCGCCGATCGCGCGACCCGGCGCGCGCCGCATCTACTCGAACTACGGGTTCGAGGTCGCGGCGGCGTTCGTCGAGGAGCGGGCGGGGATGCCGTTCACCGACTACTTCGGGCACGTGTGGGGGGACACGACCGCCGTGCTGTCGGGCTCCGCCGGGTCCGGCGTGGAGGGAACGCTCGGCGATCTGCTCGCGCTCGCGCGCGAGCTCCGCGCTCCGACGCGCATCGCGCCGGAGACGCTGGCGGAGGCCCGCGAGGTGCAGTTCCCGGGGCTCGTGGGGGTGCTGCCGGGGTTCGGCCGGCAGGAGCCGAACGACTGGGGCCTCGGGTTCGAGCTGCGCGACGCGAAGGCGCCGCACTGGACGGGCACACGGAACTCGCCGCGGACGTTCGGCCACTTCGGCCGCGCCGGCACGTTCCTGTGGGTCGACCCGGACGCGGACGTCGCGGTCGCGTGCCTCACCGACCTGGCGTTCGGCGACTGGGCGGCCGAGGCGTGGCCGCGTCTCGCCGACTCAGTCCTGCAGGAAGTCCAGCAATAGCCGGTTGAGCGCGTCCGGCTGGTCGATCCCGACCAGGTGCCCGGCGTCGGGGACGACAGCGAGCTCGGAATCCGGGATGTGCTCGGCCAGGTGGTGCGCGATCGCGCGGAAGTCGGCCTTGTCGTTCTCCCCGACGATGACGAGCGTCGGGATCGCGAGCGATTCCAGCGGCGCCATCTCCGGCCACTGCACCTCGGGCTCTTCGTGCGCCGACTGCAGCTCGATCGCGAGGCGCTGCTGCGGCCGAACCTCGTCGTGGTGCTCCGGCAGGACCCAGAAGTCGAGGTTGACCTGCGTCGCGAGCTCGAAGTCGCCCGCGTCCCACGCCGACTCCTCGGCCGCCCAGTAGTTGCGCATCTCCTCCGACCAGTCCCACGTCGGGAGGCCCGGCGCGATCACGGCGAGCCGGGAAACGAGCTCTTGCCGCGCGAGCGCGGTGCGCAACGCGACGGCGCCGCCGAACGAGTTGCCGACGAGCGCAGCCGGCAGGTACTCGGCGACGGCGTCCACGAACGAGAACGGCTCCGTCGGCAGCGGCGTCTCGCCCCAGCCGGGGAGGTCGGGCGTCACCACCTCGTGCGCGCCCGAGAGCGCTGCGACCTGCCGCTTCCAGAGACGCGAGTCCCCGAGGGCGGAATGGAGCATGACGACCGTCACGCGAGGGACCCTAGCCTGGTCAAGATGGGCCGAACGGCTCATGTGGACGTCCGGCCGGCGGTCGATGATCCCCACATGGACGATCCAGGCGTGTTGCACCGGATCGAGGACGACCTCTCGGAAACGTGGGTCGAGGAGTTCGCGGCCGACGGTGTAGCGGCGCTCGAGGCGTACCTCGCGAAGCATCTCGCCTTCCTGTCGTTCCTGGAAGACTCTCCCTCGGTCTAGCGGAAAATGGAGCTGCGGAGGCTTACGCCTCCGCCAGCCCCAGAGCCTTCTCGAGCGAGCCCTTCGGCATGGCGCCGACGGCGGATGCCTGCGGCTGCCCGTTCTCGAACAGGACCATGAAAGGGATCGACGCGACGCCGTAGCGCTGCGCGAGGTCCTGCTGGTCGTCGATGTTCACCTTCACGATCTTGACCTGGTGCTCGTCCGCGATCCGGTCGAGGACGGGGGACACCGCGTGGCACGGGCCGCACCACTCGGCCCAGAAGTCGACGATCACCTTGCCGTCGGACTCCAGGACCTCGGTCTCGAACGTGTCGGTCGTTGCGATGGTTGCCAAGTGATTCCTTTCGCTTGAGTCTTGCACTCGTTCAAAACGCGCACGCAGGATCGTTTGTTCCCGCTCGCTACTCTCAGCAAGCATGTTCACGCCTCTACCGGACAAGCCCGATCATCCTGCACTCGAGCTGGAGATGCTCGAGATCTGGGCGCGTGAGCTGACGTTTGACCGCCTCCGGGAGCGCAACCGCGGCGGCCCGAAGTTCCGCTTCATGGACGGCCCGATCACGGCCAACAACCCGGCGGGCGTCCACCATGGGCACGGCCGCACGCTGAAAGACGTCTTCCAGCGGTACAAGGCGATGCGCGGTTTCGACCAGCGGTACCAGAACGGCTTCGACTCGCAGGGCCTCTGGGTCGAGGTCGAGGTCGAGAAGGAGCTCGGGCTCGGCTCGAAGCGCGAGATCGAGGAATATGGGCTCGCGGAGTTCGCCCGCCGCTGTCGCGCCCGCGTCGCCCACTACAGCGAGGTGATGACGAACCAGTGCATCCGGCTCGGCCAGTGGATGGACTGGGACAACGACTACTACACCTTCAGCGACACGAACATCGAGTACATCTGGACGTTCCTGAAGGAGGTCCACGACCGCGGCTGGCTCTACAAGGGCCACCGCTCGACGCAGTGGTGCCCTCGCTGCGGGACGTCTCTCTCCCAGCACGAGCAGGCCGGCGAAGAGAACTACGTCGAGATGGAGCACCCCTCGCTGGAAGTGCGCTTCCCGCTCGAGAATCGCGACGGCGAGGCGCTCGTCGTCTGGACGACGACGCCGTGGACGCTGCCGGCGAACGTGGCCGCCGCGGTGAAGCCGGACGCCGAGTACGGGCTCACCGAAGACGGGCGCTGGGTCGCCGTCGCGCGGTACCCCGACGAGACGTTCGTGAAGCGCGCACCCGGCTCCGAGCTCGTCGGCCTCGAGTACTCCGGCCCGTTCGACGACCTCCCCGCGCAGGC
>DASXDB010000065.1:0-21568 GCA_036490895.1 Gaiellaceae bacterium | reverse complement strand
CGCGCTGCGCGCCCGGCTCCACTACGCGGGCCGCGGCCCGGTGCTGAGCCTGGCATTCGATCGCGGCGGCGGGACGCTCGCCGCGTCGTCCCAGGACGGGACCGTGCGGCTGATCGACACGCGACGGCGGCGCCTCGTCGGTGCTCCGCTCGACGCGCACGCGGGCGCCGTGTGGGGGCTCGCGTTCGGGCGGACGACTCTCGCGGCATCCGGGTTCGACGGAACGGTCCGGCTCTGGGACACACGGCAGCGTCGGGTGGTCGGCGTGCTGCGGGGGCACACGCACGCGCTGACCGCGCTCGCCTTCGACCCGGACGGACGGCGGCTCGCGTCGGCGAGCTACGACGGGACGGTGCGGCTCTGGAGCGTGCCGCCGCGCGGCCGGCTGCCGCGCACTCTCAGCCCACGCGCGCGGCAGGCGGTGTCGGTGGCGTTCAGCCCGGGCGGGCGGTTGCTGGCGGCGGCGGGCTTCGATCCCGCACTGCGCCTCTGGGACCTGAGCGGCGACCGGCCGGCCGGGACGCTCGCGGACGACCGGACGGGATCGCTCGAGAGCGTCGCCTTCAGCCCCGGCGGCGGCACGCTCGCGACCGGCGGCGACGACGGATCGGTCCGCCTCTGGAGCCTGCCGGGCCTCGCCCCGCTCGGACACCCGCTCGAGGCGGCGCAGGGAGCGATCCACTCGGTGAGCTTCAGCCGCGACGGCCGGCTGCTCGCGGCCGGCGGCGACGACGGTCGCGTGCGGATCTGGCACCTGCCGGACCGCAGACGGATGCGTTCGCCCCCGGCGGTGCACGCCCAGGTCGTCGGCATCGCCTTCGACTCCGCCGGACGCACGCTGGCGTGGGCGAGCTCGGACGGCGTCGTGCGCCTGTGGGACCCGCGGACACAGCGGTCGCGCGGGCGTGTTCCGCTCGGCCCCGACGAGGTGGCCGTCTGCGTGGCGTTCGCCCCGAACGGACGAACGCTGGCGATCGGCGAGGTGGACGGCCGGATCCGGCTACGCGATCTCGCAGCTCATCGCTGGGCCGGACAACCGTTGAAAGGCCCGGTCGACCTCGTGGAGAGCGTCGCCTTCGCGCCGAACGGTCGCACGCTCGTCTCGGCGGGGGCCGACGGGACGGTGCGGCTCTGGGACGTACACGAGCACCGTCAGCTCGGCCGTCCGCTCGGGTCCGCCGGAGGGCGCGCGGTCGGCGTCGCCGTCAGCCCGGACGGGCGGACGATCGCCTCCGTCCAGGCGGACGGAGCCGTCAAGCTGTGGCTCGGCGTCCTGTGGACGGACGTCGCCGATCTGCGAACGCTCGTCTGCCGGCGCGTCGTCGGCGACCTCTCGAGCAGCGAGTGGCAGGAGCTCGTTCCGGGACTTGCGTACCGGCCGACGTGCTGACGGCGGCTAGGGCGTCCGGCGGCGCAGGGTCAGCGCACCGAAACCGAGCGAGGCCACGGTCGCGGCGACCACGACCACGATGTCCAGGAGCACCCGGCCGCCGAGGGAGCCCGGGCTCGTCGCACGTTGAAGGGCGTCGAACGCGTATGTGAGCGGGAACGCCCACGAGATCCAGTCGAGGAACGCCGCCATGTCCTCCCGCCGGACGAAGAGGCCGCAGAGCAGGAGCTGCGGGAACACGATCGCGGGCATGAACTGCACGGCCTGGAACTCGGTCCGCGCGAACGCGCTGACGAACAGCCCCAGGGCGGTTCCGAGCAGCGCGTTCCCGATCGCGAGGACGCCGACGAGCAGCGCACCGTGTGGAGCGTTCAAGCCGAGGAGCACGAAGCCGACACCGCACACGATGCTCGCCTGCACGATCGCGACGAGACCGAAGGCGAGCCCGTACCCGCCGAGCAGGTCGGCCTTGGCGATCGGGAGGGACATAAGCCGCTCGAGCGTCCCCGACGTCCGCTCGCGCAGCATCGCGATCGACGTCACGAGGAACATCAAGATGAACGGATAGAGCCCGCACATCGGCGCACCGATGTGCTGGAAGACGGCGATCCGCGCATCGAAGACGTACCGCAAGAGCGCGAGCAGCCCGACTGGGACGACCAGGAGGAGCGCAATCGTCCGCCGGTCGTTGCCAAGTTGCCACAGCACCCGGCGGGCGGTGGCGGAGGTCGCCTGCCACGTCAACCGGCGGCCCGCCTGATCACGGCGAGGAACGCCTTTCCGAGCTCGTGCTCGCCGGTCTCGGCCCGCAGGCCGGCGGGTGTCGTCTGCTCGAGGATCTCTCCTTCGCGCATCAGGAGCAGGGCGTCGCATTCCGCTGCCTCGTCCATGACGTGGCTCGAGACGATGAGCGTCGTCCCGCCGTCCGCGAGGCGGTGGAACCTCTCCCACAGGTCCGCGCGGAGAACGGGGTCGAGACCCACGGTCGGCTCGTCGAGAACGAGCAGGTCGGGCCGGTTGACGAGCGCGGACGCCAGCGATACGCGGGAGCGCTGGCCGCCCGACAACGTGCGCACGAGCCGACCCTGCACGTCGCCCAGGCCGACGGCCGCCATCGCCTCGTGGACTCGGCGCGGCGCGGACGCGGTGATCGATGCGAAGTAGCTCAGGTTCTGCTCGACGGTGAGGTCGCCGTAGACCGATGGTGACTGGGTCACGTAGCCGACCCGGGACCGGAGCGCGGGCGCGCCGGCCGGCAGGCCGAGCACCTCGATGCGTCCCCGCTCGACGACCTGGACGCCGACGATCGAGCGCATCAGCGTGGTCTTCCCGCAGCCGCTCGGGCCGAGCAGGCCTGTCACCGTCGACGCCGCGACCTCGAGCGACAGGTCTCGCAAGACGAGCTGACCACCGCGCGAGACGCGCAGCCCTTCGACGCTGATCGCCGCGCTCATCGAAGCTCGCCGTCGATCACGCGGCGCGCCTCGCGCGCAGCGACAACGTCTTCCCGCGCCTCGATCACGTGGATCGCGACCGACTCCGAGCCGACGCCGAGGAAGCCGAGGCGGGCACAGACCGCAGCGCGAATCGCTTCGGAGCGCTCGCCGACCCCGCCCGTGAACGCGATCGCGTCGACCCCGTCGAGCGGGACGGCCATGGACGCGACGGCGATCGCGACGCGATAGGCGAACACCGCCAACGCGTGCGCGGCGGCGGCGTCGCCGGACCGCTCGAGCTCCTCGACGCGGCTCGAGATACCGGAGAGGCCGAGCAGTCCGGACTCACGCTCGAGCGCCGCCGCCACTTCATCGACTGTGAGCCGACCGGTGCGGATCAGGAACAACGGAACGGCCGGGTCGAGCGAGCCCGACCGCGTCGCCATCGGGACGCCTTCGAGCGGCGAGAAGCCCATCGTCGTGTCGACGGAACTCCCGTCGCGCACAGCGGTGACGGAGCATCCGGCGCCGAGATGGCAGACGATGAGCCGTGACACGCGGACGCGATCGGCGGCCCACTGCACCGACAGCCCGTGGAATCCGTAGCGGCGCACGCCCCAGTCGTCCGCCCAGGCGCGCGGCACGGCATACGCCGCAGCCACCGCCGGGATCGTCGCGTGGAATGCCGTGTCGAAAACCGCGACGTGCGGGATGTCAGGCAGAAGCCGCCGCGCTTCGTCGATCACCTTCACCTGAACCGCGTTGTGCAGCGGCGCGAGCTCGTCGAGCGCCTCGATCTCGCCGCGAACAGCATCGTCGACGACGACCGGATCGCGAAACCGCTGCCCGCCGTGCACGATTCGGTGCGCCACCGCCGTAACGCCGGCGGGAGCACCGGCGAGCGCCTCGACGTGGGCCGACGACTCGTCCTCGGCGACGGCCGACAGCTTCAAGCTGCTCGACCCCGCGTTCGCGACGAGGATCACGCGTCGGGCCAGACCCAGTTCGCGATCGCCGGGTCGTCCTCCCCGTGCTCGCGGGTGTACGCACGCGCGGCGAGCCGCGCATCCACCATCTCCTGCCGCAGGTGCGCGTGCGTCGTCGCGAGCCCGGGAACACGGTCGATGACGTCGATCACAAGGTGGAATCGGTCGAGGTCGTTCAACATCACCATGTCGAACGGCGTCGTCGTCGTTCCCTCCTCCTTGTAGCCGCGCACGTGCAGGTTGCCGTGGTTCGTGCGCCGGTACATCAGTCGGTGGATGAGCCACGGATAGCCGTGGTAGGCGAAGACGATCGGCTTGTCGGGCGTGAAGAGGCCGTCGAACTCGGCATCGGAGAGGCCGTGCGGATGCTCCGTGTCGGGCTGGAGGCGCATGAGATCGACGACGTTGACCACGCGTACCCGCAGGTCCGGCAAGCGCTCGCGGAGCAGCGCCGCGGCCGCAACCGTCTCCAGGGTCGGGATGTCTCCCGCGCACCCGAGGACGACGTCCGGCTCGGCGTCGCCGTCGGTCGACGCCCAGTCCCAGATGCCGACCCCGCGTGTGCAGTGCAGGATCGCTTCGTCGATCGAGAGGTAGTTGAGGGCCGGCTGCTTGCCCGCGACGACCACGTTCACGTAGTTGCGGCTGCGCAGGCAGTGATCGCCGACGCTGAGCAGCGTGTTCGCGTCGGGCGGCAGGTAGACGCGCACGACCCCGGCCTTCTTGTTCACGACATGATCGATGAAGCCCGGGTCCTGATGCGAGAAGCCGTTGTGGTCCTGGCGCCACACGTGCGAGCTCAGCAGGTAGTTCAGCGACGCGATCGGGCGGCGCCACGGGATGTCGGCCGTGACCTTGAGCCACTTCGCGTGCTGGTTGAACATCGCGTCGACGATGTGGATGAACGCCTCGTAGCAGTTGAAGACGCCGTGCCTGCCGGTGAGCAGGTACCCCTCCAGCCAGCCCTGGCACAGATGCTCCGAGAGGACCTCGACGACCCGCCCTTCCGGCGCGAGATGCTCGTCGGTCGGGAGGATCGCGGCCTCCCACTGGCGGTCGGTCGCGGAGAACACGTCTCCCAGTCGGTTCGACGCGGTCTCGTCCGGCCCGAAGACGCGGAAGCTCTCCGGGTTGGCTCGAACGACGTCGGCGATGAACGCACCGAGCACGCGCATCGCCTCGCTCGAGCCCGCCGCTCGACGATCGACGGAGACGGCGTAGGAGCGGAAGTCGGGGAGGTCGAGATCGCGCAGCAAGATGCCGCCGTTCGCGTGCGGGTTCGCGCTCATCCGACGGTCGCCGTCCGGCGCGAGCGCGCGCAACTCGGGACGAAGGACGCCGTGTTCGTCGAACAGCTCCTCCGGCCGGTAACTGCGCAGCCAGTCCTCGAGCTGGGCGCGATGCTCGCCGTTCGTCCTCGTCTCGGCGAGCGGCACCTGGTGCGAGCGCCAGGTCCCCTCGACCGGAAGACCGTCCACCTCGGCCGGGCCGGTCCATCCCTTGGGCGTCCGCAGGATGATCGTCGGCCACGACGCCCGGTCGCCGCCCCTGATCGCCGCGAGCCGGTCGAGCGACTCGTCGAGCGCCGCCGCCAATGCGTCGTGCACGAGCTCGGGCTCGTCACCGGCGACGAGGATCGGGTGGTAGCCGTAGCCCTCGAAGAGCGCGAAGAGCTCGCGCTCCGGAATGCGGGCGAGCACCGTCGGGTTCGCGATCTTGTAGCCGTTCAGGTGCAGGATCGGCAGCACCGCGCCGTCCCGACGGGGGTTCACGAACTTGTTCGCGTGCCAGCTCGTCGCGAGCGGGCCCGTCTCGGCCTCACCGTCTCCGACGACGCACACTGCAAGCAGGTCGGGGTTGTCGAACACCGCGCCGTAGGCGTGCGCGAGGGCGTAGCCGAGCTCGCCGCCTTCGTGGATCGAGCCGGGCGTCTCCGGCGCAGCGTGGCTCGGGATGCCGCCGGGGAACGAGAACTGGCGAAACAGCCGCCGCAGCCCCTCCTCGTCCTCGCGGATGTCGGCGTACAGCTCGGTGTAAGTCCCCTCGAGGTAGGCGTTCGCGACCATTCCCGGCCCTCCGTGGCCCGGCCCGCAGATGTAGATCGCGTTCAGGTCACGGGCGCGGATGGCGCGATTCATGTGCGCGTAGATCAGGTTGAGGCCCGGGGTCGTGCCCCAGTGGCCGAGCAGCCGCGGCTTCACATGCTCCGGCGCGAGCGGCTCCTTGAGGAGCGGGTTGTCGAGGAGGTAGATCTGGCCGACGGACAGGTAATTCGCGGCCCGCCAGTACGCGTCGACCAGGCGCAGCTCCTCCGGCGTCATCGTCCGGGGAGCGTACTGCCGGGCGGAGACACGTGCGTCTCCGCCCGGCAGCGGTGCGTCAGACACCGATCACGACCTGCTCGGCCTCGCGCGCCGGCAGCTCCGGCACCGGCGCCGCGGTCAGCACGACCTTCAGCGCGTTGGTCTCGGCGGCTGCGCCGAACGTGTCGTAGGCACGCTCGGTGTCGGCGAGCGAGAACCGGTGCGTCGCGAACAGCGTCGGGTCGAGGCGGCGCTCCTGGATCAGCTTCAGCAGCTGAGGCGTGGTCGTCGTGTCGACGAGACCCGTCGTGATCGTGACGTCGCGGATCCACAGCGTCTCCAGATGAAGCGTTGCGGAGTGGCCGTGGACGCCGACGTTCGCCACGTGACCGCCCGGCCGGACGATCTCGGCGCAGAGCTCGAACGTCTCGGGCACGCCGACCGCCTCGATCGCCACGTCCACGCCGAGGCCGCCGGTCAGCTCCATGATCAGCTCGAGGGCGTTCTCGCGGCTGTTGTTGATCACGAGATCGGCGCCGAACTCGCGCGCCTTCTCGAGGCGGGAGTCCGCGAGGTCGATCGCGATGATGCGGCCCGGCGTGAAGAGCTGCGCCGTCATGATCGCCGCGAGCCCGATCGGGCCGGCTCCCACGACTGCGACCGTGTCGCCGGGCTGCACGCCGCCGTTCAGGACACCGACCTCGTACGCCGTCGGCAGGATGTCGGCGAGGAACAGCACGTCCTCGTCGCTGAGCCCCTCGGGGACGACATAGACCGAGGTGTCGGCAAACGGCACGCGTGCCAGCTCTGCCTGCAGACCGTCGATCGTGTGGCCGAAGATCCAGCCGCCACCGCCGGTGCAGAGCCCGTAGTGGCCCTCCTTGCAGAACCGGCAGCGCCCGCACGAGGTGATGCAGGAGACGAGGACGCGGTCGCCCGGCTTGACGGTCGTCACCGCCGACCCGACCTCGACGATCGTCCCGACCGCCTCGTGGCCGAGGATCGTCCCCGGCTGAACCTCGGGCACGTCGCCCTTGAGGATGTGCAGATCGGTGCCGCAGATCGTCGCGGAATCGATCCGGACGATCGCGTCGGTCGGATCGCGGAGCACGGGGTCGGGAACCTCGTCCCACGACCTCTGGCCCGGACCGTGATACACGAGAGCTTTCACAGCTCCTCCTTTCGTCAGGCGGCGACTGCCGCCGGTGTGAGCACGCGCGCCGCCAGCTCGACGAGCCGCGTCGCGTAGCCCCATTCGTTGTCGTACCAGGCGATCGTCGTCACCTCGGTGCCGCCCGAGACGACCGTCAGACCCGAGTCGAGCACGCTCGAGTACGGCGACTTGATCACGTCGCTCGAGACGAGCGGCTCCTCCGAGTACTGCAGGATGCCGGCGAGCGGTTGCGACTCCGCCGCCTCGGCGAAGAGCTCGTTCACCTCGGCGACCGTCGTCGGCCGCTCGACCTCGACGGTCAGCTGCACCATCGAGCCGGTGAGGACGGGAACACGCGCGGCGAATCCCTGGAGCCGTCCGTCGAGCTCGGGGATGACGAGCCCGATCGCGGTCGCCGCACCCGTCGAGGTGGGGACGATGTTCGTGCCGGCGGCCCGTGCTCGCCGCAGGTCCTTGTGCGGCGTGTCGACCAGGCGCTGGTCGCCCGTGTACGCGTGGACCGTCGTCATGATCCCGTGACGGATTCCGAGGCCGTCGTGAAGGACGCGTGCGACGGGCGCGAGGCAGTTGGTGGTGCACGACGCGTTCGACACGACGTGATGAGCGCCGCGGCGGTACGTGTCGAAGTTGACGCCGAGAACGATCGTCGCGTCGACGTTCTTGCCCGGCGCGGAGATGATCACCTTTGTCGCGCCCGACTCGATATGGCCGCCCGCGTCTTCGCGCCTGCGGAACTTCCCTGTGCACTCGAGCACAACGTCTGCGCCGAGCTGCGCCCACGGCAGCGCCGACGGCAGCGGCTCGTGGAACACCGGGATCTCGTGCCCGTCGACGTACAGCGCACCCGCGCCGAAATCGACGTCTCCGGGAAACGGGCCGTACACGGTGTCGTGCCGGAGCAGGTGCGCGAGCGTCGCCGTGTCGGCGACGTCGTTGATCCCCACCCAGTCGATCGCGCGCTCGTTCTCGACCGCCGACCGGAGCGCGCAGCGGCCGATGCGGCCAAAGCCGTTGATGCCGACTCGAGCTGTCATCTCATCTCCTCCTTCGATTCGCTCCAAGCCTGCTCGCGGCGGCCGCCGATGGCAGCGGTGATTTCCCGTACGGCGGTTCGGGGTCTTCGCCGATTCCGCGCACACCCGGGCGGCGCGGTCGCGGGCCGCCCTGCTCGCAACCCGCAACCCGGAAACGGGCTTCCCCCGATGCCGGGGCGCGGCGGAGGCGCGACGGTGACGACATGACCTCCACGCAACAACAGACTGTTGCCGACGTCATGACTCCCGACGTCATCCACTGCACGCCCGAGACGCCGCTTCGCGACGTGGCACGCCTGATGAGCGATCATCACGTGCACGCCGTTTACGTCTTCGACGACTCGCTCGAGATGTGGGGCGTTGTCTCCGACCTCGACTTGATTGCCGCGCTTCCGGTGCTCGACGAACGCACCGCGGGCAACATGGCCGTCACACCGCTGCTCACGGTGACGAAGGACGAGCGACTCGATCGGGCCGCGCAGGTGATGTCGGAGTCGGCGAACGCGCATCTCGCCGTCGTCGACGAGCTGACGGGACGACCGGCGGGCGTGTTGTCGACCCTCGACGTCGCCGGCGCGGTCGCCGCCGATCATGTCGATCCACGCCACTGAGGCGCCGAATCTCGAGCCTGCGGCGAACGGCTGGCAACACGCGCTCGACGCAGACCAGCGCGCGCTGACCGCGGTCGCCGGGATCGTGCGGGCAGGCGAGCTCGCCCGCCGCCGCACCGCCCTCGGCGCCGAGCGGCGCGAGACCCGGGCGTTGCTCGAGCGTCTCGCCCGAACGCTCGGCGTCGCGCCGCCGTGGCTCGTCGATCAGCCGCTGACGCTCCACGACCTCGGCCTCGAGCCGGCAATCGAAGCGTGCGTCTTCGATCTCGACGGCGTGCTGACAGACAGCGGCCGCCTCCACGCCTCGGCGTGGGCGCTCACGTTCGACCCCTTCCTCCAAGAGACGGCGGAGCGGGCCGGGTGGCAGTTCATCCCGTTCGACCGGGAGGTCGACTACCGCGCCTACGTCGACGGCCGCCCTCGCCTCGATGGGATCCGCGCCTTTCTCCAGAGCCGAGGCATCTCCCCGGACAGGGAGACGACCCAGGCCCTGGCACGGCGCAAGAGCGACGTGCTCGCGCGCGAGCTCCATGTTCACGGCGTGACGGCGCTCGCCGGAGCGCGGCGATACCTCGAGGCGGCCGGCCGGGCCGGCCTCGGACGGGCGGCGGTGTCGGCCAGCGCCCGCACGCACGCGATGCTCGAGCTCGCCGATCTCGACCGGCTGGTAGAGGTGCAGCTCGACGCGGAAGCTATGCGTGCCGGGCACCTGCGCCCGCGCCCGGCGCCCGACCTGCTGCTCGCCGCGTGTGACCGCCTGGGCGCCCGGCCGGACGCGACGGTCACGTTCACGCACAGCGCCGCCGGTGCCGCCGCCGGCCGTGCAGCAGGCCTGACGGTGGTCGCCGTCGACTCCCTGGCGGCGCTGCTCGACCGCCGGATCCTCACCGCTCGCTGACCGCCGCCCGCAGCGTCACTGCGGCATTCCCGCAATCAGGTTCAGGTGCCCGCCCGATGGCACCCGAGCGGTTCGGGCCGAAGGTGTGCGAAATCAGGCCGAGGCGAGTGACTTGGCCGCAAGGAAGGGAGTGGAGATGCGCAAGTGGTTCGAATACGGAGGCGCGGTCGCAGCGATCGTGCTGATCGTCTTCGGTGTCGTCGCGATCGCGATGGGCTACAACGGCCGCAACACGGTGCGCGACAGCCTCAAGCAGGAGGCAATCGTCGGGACTCCCGACATGAACAGGACTGCAATCGCCGCCGAGGCCAAGAAGGCCGGCCTGCCGGCATCGATCAAGCTTCCGACGACGGATATCGCCGGGAAGCCGGTCACGACGGGTGCCCGGGCGCGGACGTTCGCGACATACATGCGGATTCACACGCTCGAGGCGACCGGTGGCCTGACCTATTCGCAGCTGCCGCACTACGCGACCGCTGACGGGAAGGGCACGAACGATCAGACGAAGGCGCTGAAGGGGAGCAACGGGCAGCCGCTCGACAACCCCGTCCGCAACATCTGGGTCACCGAGACGGCTCTCACCACGGCCCTCAACTCGAGCTACCTCGCCGAGAACGTCGCGCTGTTCGGGATCGTCGTCGGCTTCGGGCTCCTGCTGACCGGGCTCGGCTTCGCGATCCTCGTGTTCGCAGGCTCGCTCCGCGGACGCGAACTGGCATTCCAGCTCTTCGGCAAGCGCAAGCCGGAGACGACGGGAACCTCGGTCCCCGTTGCCTGACACGCTGCGCATCTCCGAGAGCGGGCCGCGGAAGCGGCCCGCTCTCCTTGATCTGAGAGACGCGATCCACATGACAACGCAGATAAAGAGGAGGGCGACACCATGATCCTCGGCGCGCGTCACACCGGCCGCGTCGTCTGGCGGCGGCGTCATGCGACCCGGCACTACATCGGCTACGTGCTCGTGACCGACGACCTGCTGCGGCTCGCGGGCGACGAGCAGGACACCGCGATCCACGCGGTCCTGTCGATTCCCCCGAGCGCCGTCGAACGTGTCCGCGTCGGACACACGCCCGACGAGCACATCGTCGGCGAGCCGGCCGTCGTGATCGAGCTGTCCGACGACGACCCGATCTATCTCCGCCCGATCACCACAGGCGCGCTCGGCCTCGAAGAGCTGGCCCGCAAGCTCAGCTCGATCTCGCAGAAGAGAGCAGCGGCGGCGGCGGCGCGGTAGGCGCCGCCGCGCGCCGCCTCAGTCAGCGAGCAGGCCGTGCGCGATCGCGTAGCGTACGAGCGCCGCGCGTGTCTCGAGCCCGAGCTTCCGCATGATGTGGGCGCGGTGCGTCTCCGCCGTGCGCACGGAGATGTACAGCTGCTTCGCGATCTCCTGATTCGTGTGGCCGAGCGCCAGGAGCGTGAGCACCTCCCGCTCGCGATCCGAAAGCGGGTCGGCCGCGGCGGCGGCCTTGGCCTGAGCGTCGGCCGCGACCATGCGGGCGCCGAGAACCGGGTGGACGTAGCTTCCTCCGTCCGCCACCTGCCTGATCGCATCGACGACCTCTGCATCGGCCGCTTCCTTCAGGACGTACCCGCTCGCGCCCGCGGCAAAGGCCTCGCGCACGTAGTTGGGGTCGTCCTGCATCGAGAGGACGAGCACCTTCGTCTCGGGTGACTCGTGGAGCAGCTTGGGGACCGCCTCGATCCCGCTCTCGCCCGGCATCACGACGTCGAGCAGCACGACGTCCGGCTTCTGCGCGCGCACCTCGAACACGGCTTCGCGCGCGTTGCCGGCCTCGCCCACCACCTCGAGGTCGGGCTCGGCGGAGAGCAGGAGCTTCAGTCCGGAGCGGACGACGGCGTGGTCGTCGACGACGAGGATGCGGATCACGCGATCGGCACCTCCGCAGCGACCGTCGCGCCGGTGGCCGCGTCGGATTCGATGATCAGGCGGCCGCCCAGCAAGGCGAGGCGCTCGCGCATACCGGCAAGGCCGATCCCGCCCGCCGCTTCGTCCGCGGTGGTGAAGCCCTGGCCGTCGTCCTCGATCACCGCAGTCGCCGACGCGTCTCGCCGAACGAGCAGCACGCTGACCGACTGCGCGGCGGCGTGCTTGGCGACGTTCGTGAGCGCCTCCTGGATCACGCGGTACAGGGTGGTCTCCACCTCGGCCGGCAGCCGCTCCTCCCCGAGGCGCGACTCGAACTGCACCTCGATCCCGGTCGCCGCGCGGAACGTCTCGACGAGCCGCTCGACGGCGGGCAGGAGCCCGAAGTCGTCGAGCGCCTTCGGGCGCAGCTCGACGGCGAGGCGCCGAACGTCCTGCAACGTGTTGACGACGAGCTCGCGGAGCGCAGCGAGCGCCACCGGGACATCGTCCGAGGTCTCGACGGCCTTCAGACCGAGCAGTACCGACGTCAGCGCCTGGCCGGTCTCGTCGTGCAGCTCGCGCGCGAGCCGGCGCCGCTCGAGCTCCTGACCCTCGAACATGCGCCGAAGCGAGTCGCGCTGGACACGCTGAGAGAGCTCGACCGCGACCGAGGCGCGCTGTGCGAACGCCTCCGCCACACGCAGGTCGGCGCTTGTGAACCGAGGGTCGCGGTTCAGCTTGTCGTGGGCGAACGCGATCCCGATCGACGTACCCGATGAGACGAGCGGGACGTAGAGGCCCGTCACCGCGTCGAAGCGCCGTGCGACTTCCTGCACGACCTCGGGGTCGTCGATGATCGAGTCGATGCGCTCGCTCCGGCCGCGCACGAACACGTTCCCGATCTTCGAGCTCTGCGGGATGACCGTATGCAGCAGCGTGTCGGCGCCGTCACCTGCGATCGCCTCGAGGCGCAGGCCGTCGGCGACCGGCAGGGCGATCGCGACGACGCGCGCGTCGATCAGCTCCCGCATCCGCTCGACGACGAGTTGGAGGAGCTTGGGCAAGTCGAGCTCGCCGACGAGCGCCTCGCTGATCTCCTGCATCGACTCGAGCTGCCGCGACCAGGCGGTCGCCGACTCGTACAGGCGCGCGTTCTCGATCGCCACCGCCGCCTGCGCCGACAGCAAGGACACGAGCTCCTCGTCCTGCTCGTCGAACTCCGCGCCGCCGGCCTTCTCGGTCAGATAGAGGTTCCCGTACGCGACGCCGCGCAGCCTGATCGGCGTGCCGAGGAACGTCTTCATCTCCGGATGGCCGGGCGGAAAGCCGACCGAGCGTGGGTCGTCGGAGATCGCGTGCAGGCGCAGGGTCCGCGCGTCGGAGATCAGCGCGCCGAGGACCCCGCGGCCGCGCGGCAGGTCACCGATCCGCGCACGCGTCTCGTCGTCCACGCCGTGGGTCACGAACCGCTCGAGCGCCGTCCCGCTCGCGTCGATCACGCCGAGCGCCGCGTACTGCGCCGAGGTGACGCGTGCGGCGGCTTCGACGATCCGCGTCAGCACGCCGTCGAGCGAGAGCTCCGAGCTGATCGCGATGCCGGTCTGCAACAGGACCCGAAAGCGGTCGGTCTCCTGCGTGTTCACGCCGTGCATCGAACCACACCGGTCGGAGGCTCACCAGGTCTTCGGCACGTCGCTCACGGCGGAGCGGGCGATCCTCACGCGGAGGTCGACCGCGACGCAGCCGCCGGGCCCTGCGAGAACGGGGTTCAGATCGAGCTCGGCGACCTCGGGAACGTCGGCGGCCAGCCGCGACAGACGGTGGAGGAGATCGGCGAGGGCGACGCGGTCGACAGGCGGTGCGCCGCGCCAGCCGTCGACGAGCTTGGCGACCTTGCCCGTGGAGAGCAGCTCGCTCGCATCGACGTCGGTCAGCGGCGCGAGCGCGAAGTTCGCCGACCCGATCAGCTCCGCGTAGACGCCGCCTGGCCCAAACGCGACAATCGGGCCGAAGACAGGATCCTGGACGAGGCCGGCCAAGAGCTCGGCCCCCTCGGTGACGTAGCGCTGCACGATCACTGTGCCGCCCATGCGCACGGCCGCTGCCCGCACGTCGTCCTCGGACCGGAGGTCCAGTGCGACGCCGCCGCTCTCGGTCTTGTGCGCGCCGGCGACGGCGGTCTTGACGACGACCGGGAAGCCGACCTCGCGTGCCGCCGCGGTCGCTTCATCGGGTGTTTGGGCAGACCGTTCGGCGACGAGCGGGATCCCATACGCCTCGAGCAGCCCGCGGCCCGCGGCGGCGTCCAGCCAGCCCTCGTCGGCCGAGCCGACGATCGCCTTCGCCCGATCGTGGTCGACGTCGATCGCCGGCACCTCTCCGGCCGGCCGGCGCAGCCACGCGGCACGCTGCGCCGCCAGGCCGAGCGCGCGGGCCGCCGACTCGGGATACGCGAAGCCGCCGGCGCCCGATCCCTCGGCGCTGATCAGGACGGGGACGAGCGGCTTGTCCGCCGTGCGACCGATGCGCTCGAGCACCTCTTCGACGGCGCGCGGATCTTCGACCACGGGCGGCACGAACAGCGCGATCACCGCGTCGACGTTCGGGTCGCGCAAGATGATCGGCAGCGCCTGGTCATACGTGGCCGCGTTCGCGGATCCGAGCAGATCGATCGGGTTGGCGGTGCTCGCCTCGTGCGGGATCACCTCCGTGAGCGCGACCTGTGTCTCCTCGGCGAGCGGTGGCAACGTCAGCCCGGCGCCGTCGCACGCGTCGGCGCACAGGATCCCGAGACCGCCCGCGTTCGTGACCACCGCGACGCGGTTGCCGGCCGGCAGCGGTACCGCGGTCAGGGCGACTGCGGTGTCGAGCAGCTCCTGCAACGTCGAGGCGCGCAGGACGCCGGCCTTTCGGAAGAGCGCGTCGACGACCGCGTCCGACCCGGCCATCGCCGCCGTGTGTGACGACGCCGCTCGTGCGCCGGCGGCGGTCGTGCCGCTGCGCATCGCGAGGACGGGCTTGGAGCGAGCGACGCGCCCGGCGACCCGCGCGAACTTCTGCGGGTTCCCGAAGGATTCGAGGTACAGCAGGACGGCGTCCGTCGACGGATCGTCCTCCCAGTACTCGAGCAGGTCGTTCGACGAGACGTCCGCCTTGTTGCCGATCGACACGAAGGCGGAGAGCCCGAGCCCGCGCGCATCCGCCTGCTCGAGGAGCGCGAGCCCGAGCGCACCGCTTTGGGACGAGAAGGCGACCCTGCCGGCCGGGAAGGCACGGCGCGCGAACGTCGCGTTCAGACGCGTCGACGCGGAGGCGATCCCGAGGCAGTTCGGGCCGATCATCCGCCCTCCGTAGCGCCGCACCAAGGCGAGCAGCTCGTCCTGACGCGCCCGCCCCTCGGCTCCGACCTCCGCAAACCCGGCCGAAATCACGCACAGCGCGCGCGTCCCGGACTGAAGCGCCGAGTCCGCTGCGGCGATCACCTGCTCGCCCGGCACGCAGATCACGGCGAGGTCGACCGGCTCGCCGATCTCCTCGATCGTGCGAAAACCGCGCACACTGCCGACGGCATCGCCCTTCGGATTCACGGGGTATGCCGCGCCGGCGAAGTCGCCGGAGATCACGTTGCGGAAGAGCTCGCCGCCGATCGAGCCGCGGCGCGCGGACGCTCCGATCACCGCGACGGACCGAGGCTCGAAGAAGCGCGCCAGCGACGCCGCCACTGCCGAGTGGTCGCGCCTCGCGATCCGGTCGAGCACGACGTCCGACGGAGTGAGCTCGAACTCCACCTCGACGACGCCGTCGAGGTAGCGGCGCGTCACCTCGAAGCCGGTGTCGCCGAAGACGCGCAGCATGGCGAGATTGGCCGGGAGCACCTGCGCGACGAAGCGCTCGATGCCCTCCCGGCGCGCATGCACGGCGAGGCGCTCGAGGAGCCGGCTGCCGATCCCTCGATGCTGGAACTCGTCCGCGACCGCGAAGGCGACTTCGGCGCGCGCCGGGTCGCGCAGCCTGACGTACGTCCCGATGCCCACGATCCGGTCGTCGCCCGCCTCGTCGGTCAGCTCGCCGACGAGGGAAAGAGACTCGGTGCCGTCTCCCCCGAGGAACGGCGCCACGAAATGCTCGTCGACGCGAACGGCTCCTTGAAAACGCAGGTAGAGCGACTGCGGCGACAAGTGCGCGAAGAACGCGGCGAGGACGGCGCCGTCGCCGGCCAGGGTGGGCCGCAGCCGGAGCGTCGAGCCGTCGCGCAGGACCACGTCCTCGCGTGTTGCCTGGAGAACCACAGCAGCATCGTCGCGGTCGGCCGGCCCTTCCAAATCCGGCCGCGGCCGAGGACTACCTGCGGACTACTACCGATTTCGCGGCCGCCTCCGAGCCGGACGATACGAGTGTCGAAGAAGGAGGACACCATGACCACCAAGCCGATCGTGCTCGCCACGGACGGCTCGCCGTCTGCCGCCGAGGCAACGCTCGAAGCCGTCGAGCTGGCCCGTGCCCTCGACACACAGCTCGTCGTGGTCGCAGTCGATCACCCGCCGCTGTTCGCCGGCACCGGCTCGTACGGATACGCCGAGCTCTACCACGAGCTTCGAAAGGCCGAGCGCACGCGCATCGAGCAGGCACTCGAGCAGGCGTGCGCCATCGCCGAAGAGGCCGGCGTCACCTGCGAGCCCATCCATGCGAGCGACGAACTGCCCGTCGCCACCCAGATCCACCGGTTGGCGCAGGCGAAGAAGGCGCAGATGATCGTGGTCGGCGCACACGGCTGGGGCGCGGTGGGACGCGTCCTGCACGGCAGCATCTCCAACGCGGTCGTGCACGAGGCTCACTGCCCGGTGCTCGTCGTGCCCTCGGCGGGGCTCGCGGAGCAGCCGGTCGAGGCGCTCGACGCGGTTCGCGTCCGGGAGGTGGTCTCGTGACGATCGCGTGGTTCCTGATCTGGCTCGTCTGCACCACGATCGGCGACCACGAGGTGCTCCGGCTCGATCCGCCGAACCTCTGGACCGCGACCCTGATCCTCGCGGTCGCCATCGACCTGAACCGCCCTCAGGTCGCCGGCCGCGGCAGGTAGAGGGCACCCGCCGCTGATCCACCCGTAGCATGGGGCGGTGACCGACCGCCGCGCCGCGTACGGGACGCTGCTCGCCGGGATGGTCGCCTTCGGCGGGACGTGGCCGGCGGGGAAGGTGGCGGCGGACCACGTGACACCGGCGGTCGTCGCCGTCTCGCGGTTCGCGACGGCGGCCGTGCTGCTCTGGGTCTGGGCACGGCTCTCGGGCCGCCCGGTACCTCGGCCACGACGTGCAGACCTGCCGCTCGTGCTCGTCCTCGGCGCGACGGTCGTGTTCGCCTACAACCTCTTCTTCCTCTACGGCGTACGGCACTCGACCGCCGCCGACGGGTCGGTCCTCGTACCCGGGCTCATCCCGGTCGCGACGGCGCTCCTCGTGTGGGTGGTGCGCGGCGAGCAGCCGCCGCGGCGCGCCCAGCTGGGGCTCGCGGTCGCGTTCGCCGGCCTCGTGCTCGTCGCGAGCCCGACGGGCGGAGTCGGTTCCGACCGTCTGCTCGGCGACGTGTTGTTCGTCGGTGCGGCGATCTCGTGGTCGGTGTACACGCTCGCCGGGCGGCGCGCGACCGCGCAGTACGGATCGGTGAGCGCCAACGTCTACGCGACCGCGGCAGGGACCGTGCTGCTGCTTCCGGTCACGTTCCTGGGCGCGGGCTGGGCGCCGCTCTTGCATGCGCCGCCCGGTGCCCTGGCCGGAATCGCGTATCTCTCGGTGATCGGGACGGTGCTCGGGTTCGTCGCTTTCTACGAAGGCGTCCGGCTGATCGGCGCCGCGCGTGCGTCGTCGTTCGCCCTCCTCGTCCCGATCTTCGGCGTCCTCTCATCGGTGCTCGTGCTGCATGAGCCGCTGCGCGCGACGCTCGCGCTCGGCGGCGCGATCGTGATCTGCGGGCTCTGGCTCGCGGAGTCGCGCCGGGAGGACCCGCGGGCGCGAGCCGTCTCGATTAATTCCTAGGCAACAAACATCCACCCGCGCGCGACGTCCGTACATTTCGACAATGGCGGGCGCCGAACCCATCGGGACGCTTCAGGCCGGCGGTTTCGCCTCGAGTGACGCCGCCCGGGAGCTGGCCGCCAGCTGGCGCCGGCTGACCCGCGCCGCGACCGTCGTCGCCGTCCTGACGAGCCCGGCGCTCGTCGCGTTCTTCATGCGGCGGGACAACTGGCCGCTGTGGAAGGCGCTCGTCGTCACGCTTCTGATCGTCGTCGCCTTCCGGGGGCTCGTCGACCTCTTCTTCCGGCGCCTGATCCCGTGGCCGAGCCTGTTCGGGCTCGAGAGCCAGCAGCACCGCGAGGAAGACGTGCTCGGCCGCCGGCGCGCCTGGTTCTGGCACTTCTGGTTCCGCATCGGCGTGACCGTCGCGCTGCTCGTCACCCTCATCTGGCTGTTCCGCGGCGGCTCGTGGTTCGGCACCTTCGGGTCCGTCGGGCACGGCGCCGGCCGCATCCTGAGCTCGCCCGCCCTCTGGATCCAGGTCGTCGTCGTCTTCTTTCTCTTCTTCGCGAACTTCGCGATCCTCATGGGCCCGCTGCTGCTGATGAACCTGTCGCAGATGCGAGCGTTCGAGCCAGGCGACGCGGAGTGGGGCGTGAAGCTCGAAGACGTCCGCGGCCAGGCCGAGGCGAAGGAGGAGGTCCGTCGCGTCGTCACCATCTGGCAGTCGGGCGAGGCGTTCGAGCGCGCCGGCGGCAAGCGCGAGCGCGGGCTGCTCTTCCTCGGCGCACCGGGCACAGGCAAGACGATGCTCGCGAAGGCGCTCGCGACCGGCTTCAACTCACCGTTCGTCTCGATGCCGGGCTCGGGGTTCGCCGCCACGTTCATCGGCATCGACGCGATCGTCGTCCGCCTGCTCGCGCGGCGCGCGAAGAAGCTCGCCCGCAAGTGGGGCGGCCAGTGCATCGTCTTCATCGACGAGATCGACGCCGTCGGCATGCGGCGCCAGGCGCTCCAGCAGATGACGCCCGCCACCGACCCGTATTCGTGGCGCGACGTCAGCGACTTCTCGTTCTACGGGCCCTGGGGAGCGCAGAACCCGTCGGGGGACCTGATCGTCGAGACGCGTCGCTGGCGCGACCGGCTGTTCGACGAGCGCGCGCCGCGTCGGTGGTCGAACCCGATCGTCGACCGGATCGTCAACCAGTTCCCGGGCGGGATGTTCGGCGGGATGGGCATGGGCGGACAGCTGGCGCTCAACCAGCTGCTCGTGGTGATGGACGGCATCGACAGCCCGCCGTTCACGCGCCGCGTCCTGACGAATCGCATCAACACGCTGCTCGACGCGTCGTACATCGTGCCGCGCCGCATCGCCAAGCTCTCGCTCCGCATCCCGCGGGCGCGTCCGCGCGGCGAGCAGATCTACTTCATCGGCGCCACGAACGTCCCGATGGAACGGCTCGACCCCGCGCTCACACGCCCGGGCCGCATGGGACGGCACGTCAACTTCCGGACGCCGACGAAGGAAGACCGTAAGGACGTCTTCGACCTCTACCTCGGGAAGGTCGCTCACGATTCAGATCTCGACGATCCGAAGCGGCGCGACGAGATCGCACGGATCACGAACGGCTATTCGCCGGCGATGATCGACCAGGTCTGCTCGATGGCGCTCACGAATGCCCAGCACGAGGGCAAGATCTCCTTCGGCTGGGAGCACCTCGTGCAGTCGATGACCACGCTCGAGTCGGGCACCGCGGTCAACGTCTCCTATCCGGAGCACGAGCTTCGCTCGGTCGCGATCCACGAGGCGGGCCATGCGATCACCGCGCACGTCTACCGGCCCGACCTCGAATCGAGCCGGCTCTCGACGCGCATGCGCGGCGGCTCGCTCGGTCACCACCAGACGTTCGAGCGCGAGGAACGGTTCAGCCGCTGGCAACACGAGGAGATGGGAACGCTCATCCACGTGCTCGGCGCGATGGCGGCCGAGAACGTCTTCTACGGCGAGAACACCGGGGGCGTCGGCGGCGACCTGCAGACCGCGACCGACACCGCCGCCTGGATGGTCGGGACCGCGGGCATGCGCCCGCTTCGGATCGACCTCGACGGGCACGTGCCCGAAGGCGAGGACGAGGACGAGTACCGCGAGCGGATCATGAAGCGCTTCGAACGCATCGGGCGCACGCTGATGAACCGCACGCGCGGCAGCGCCGACTTCCACGCCGACCCGATCGCAGCGATTCTCCGCGACCCGTTCAAGAACGCGATCGCGGCGCAGATCCTCGGTCAGGCGTACGTGATCGCGGTGAACCTCGTCGCGAGCAACAAGACCGCCGTCGACGCGATCGCAACGCGGCTCGCCGAGCGGCGCGAGCTGTACGGCGACGACCTGGTCGAGCTGCTCGACGAGCAACAGCTCGTGAAGCCGGAGCTCGACTACACGAAGGACGAGACATGGCCGAGGATGTAGTCCCCGCAGCGCCGGCGGCGGCACCTGCGCCGGCTCCGCAGCCGACAATGGGTCGCGCCGAGCGCGCCCGCGACACGGGCTATCACTTCCGCTTCAGCCTCGTCTACGCGCTACTCGCCGCGGTCGCGGCGGCGAGCATCGCCGCCCTCGTCGTCGTGGCCACGCGGCCCGATGCGAAGAAGGCGCAGCGCTGGTCGACGTTCGAGCCGACCGGATCGGCGATCGCGCGAACGCGACAGATCGCGACGCAGGTCTCCGGCGAGTACAAGCTGCAACCCGGGCACAAGCTCGCCGCCGTCGTGCCGAGCCCGCTCCAGACGACGCGCTTCCTTCAGGCCGACTCCGGCCCGGTAAGCGTCGAAGTCCCGATCTCGACCCTCGCGGTTCAGCCCGACGTGTCGACCGGGAAGCACGAGGAGGGTGACTACAAGCTGTACAGCTCCGGAACGACGGTCGCGTACCAGATGTGTGGGTTCGGAACGACCGCGCAGAACTGCGCGATCACCGGCACGTCGACGAACGCGCGGGTCCAACTCCTCCGCCGCGAAGCGCTCGAGCTCGCGCTCTACACGCTCAAGTACGTCCCAGGCACCAACGCGGTGTTGACGTATCTCCCGCCGCGTGCCGACCAGGCGGCGCCGCCGACGTCGGTGCTCGTCGCCCGGAGCGACGTGAAGCAGATCCTCGACCGGCCGCTCACCCACACCCTCACATCGCGAAGCATCGAGCTCGGCGACAAGCCGGCCGACTTCACCGAGGTCGACAGGCTCACCCTCCCGCGCCTCTACACCTACGACTACCAGACGCTTCCCGGCGACGGCACGGCGATCCTCGTGCTGACGGCGGCGATCAAGGCGGCGTGACCCACCCGCAGGTCGTGCGCGCCAAGGCGCGGCTCGACAGGCTCGACTGGTACCCGCGGCCGGTCGCCGTCCGCCACGTGCGGCTGCTCGCGGCGCCGTGGTTCTTCCGCCTGCCCTGGCTCCGCCGCTTCGACGGGTATGCCGTCCACTGGACGATCCTCGTGCGCGACCCCGACCCGCCCGACGATCTCGTGGTGCACGAGCTGTGCCACGTCTGGCAGATGCAGCACCGCCCGGTGGCGATGCCGCTCAGCTATCTGCGCCTCGGCTACGCGAAGAACCCCTACGAGCGCGAGGCGCGGGCGGCGGTCGATCAGACAAAAGGGCTTGGCTGAGCCGGAAACCGACCGTCAAGGTCGGGCCGGGCCTTGCCGATAGAGGCCGCAAGATGCGGCTACTACGAAAGGACGGGGTCGGAAGCATGACCGACACGCTGCTGGACCAGGCAAGTGAAGCGAAGCGGACGGCCCTCGGCACGCTGCTGATCGAGCGCGGGTACATCGACCAGGAACAGCTTGACGAGGCCCT
>DASXDB010000064.1:0-5658 GCA_036490895.1 Gaiellaceae bacterium | reverse complement strand
TAACGTTTGACCGGAAACGAATGGGATCGCAGAGGCCGCACTACTCGGCCGCTTCGCGGCCGCCGGCCGCAGAGCGGCCGGAATAGTGCGGCGTCCTCGAACGATTGGTTTCGGGTGAGACGTTGGGAGACGCCGCACTAGGTCAGGCGCCGGAAGAGGTCGCCCCACGCCGCGACGCCTTCGTCGAGACGGCTGAGCCGGAAGAACTCGTTCGGCGCGTGCAGGTTCTCGTCCGCGGTCGAGAACGAGAACAGCAACGTCTTCAGGCCGAGGTACCGCTCGAACAACACCGCGGCCGGGAGGGTGCCGCCGATCCGCACGAGCAGCGCCTCCTCCGGGTAGACGGTGCCGAGCGCCCCGCGCGCCGCGACGACTGCGGGGTGGTCGCTCGCGATCGCGTAGGCGGGCACCGCACCGGGCTGCTGCGCCACCGAGACACGCACTGCTGCGGGAACGAGCCGCGCGACGTGCGACGCGATCGCGGCGAAGACGCGGCCCGGGTCCTGGTCGGGGACGAGCCGGCACGTGATGTGCGCGGTTGCGCGACTCGGGATGACCGTGAATGCACCGCCGCCGCGGAGCTCGTTCACCTCGAGGGTCGGCCGCGTCCAGAGGCGCTCGAGGGTCGAGTACGACGGCTCGCCGTGCAAGACCGGCGCGCCGATCTCGCGGCGGTAGGTCTCGTCGTCGAACGCGATCCGTCGCAGCGCGTCGCGATCGTCTGCGGATAGCTCTGCGACGTCGTCGTAGAAGCCGGGGACTGCGACCCGCCCGTCCGCGTCGTGCAGCGATGCGATGACCTCCGCGAGCGCGTGATTCGGATTCAGCACCGCTCCGCCGTGCCGGCCCGAATGCAGGTCGGACCCCGGCCCGGCGACTTCGACGTCGAGGGCGAGCAGGCCCTTCGCCGCGATCGCGATCGACGGCTCGCTCGCGCGCCACATCGCGCCGTCGGCGGACACGACCAGGTCTGAAGCGAGCTCGTCGCGGTGCTCGTCGAGGAAACGCGGCAGGCTCGGGCTCCCGATCTCCTCCTCGCCCTCGAACAGGAACCGCAGGTTCACGCCCGTGCTCGCGCGGGACGCCTCGAGCGCCACCACGACCGGGCCTTTGTCGTCAGTCGCGCCCCGTCCGTAGAGGCGGCCGTCGCGGATGCTCGGCTCGAACGGCGGTGTCTCCCACGCCGACTCGTCACCCGGCGGCTGGACGTCGTAGTGCCCGTACACGAGCACGGTCGGCGCCGCGTCGGAGACCATCCGCTCGCCGAGCACGACCGGGTGCCCGTCGGTCTCGACGACGCGCCCGCCGGCGAACGCGAGCTCTGCGGCGACCCAGGCCGCGGCTGCGCGCATGTCGCCGGCGCGTGCGGGGTCGAGGCTGACGCTCGGGATCGCGACGAGCTCGGCGAGCGCCGAGCGAAGGCGCTCAGAAGATGGAATGTCCACCATCGATCGAGAGCACCTGGCCGGTCACCCACCCGGACTCCTCGGAGACGAAGAAGAGCACGCCGTTCGCGATGTCCTCGGGCGTTCCGAGCCGCCGCGTCGCGACCGCGTCGAGCAGACGGCGCTGTCCGTCGGCGCCGTAGCTCTCCCACTGCGCGATCGACGTCGGGTTCGACAGCACGAAGCCGGGAGCGATCGAGTTGACGGTGATCCCGAACGACCCGAGCTCGTGCGCGGTCTGCCGCGTGAAGCCGATCTGGCCGGCCTTGGCGCTCGCGTACGCCTGAATGCCCGTCAGGCTGACGCTCCGCCCGGCCCCCGAGGAGATGTTGACGATCCGGCCGTACCGGCGCTCCTTCATGCCGGGCGCCACCGCGCGTGTGCAGAC
The DNA here is from genome assembly GCA_036490895.1 of Gaiellaceae bacterium. Taxonomy (GTDB): domain Bacteria; phylum Actinomycetota; class Thermoleophilia; order Gaiellales; family Gaiellaceae; genus PALSA-600. The sequence continues at coordinate 3,825 of DASXDB010000064.1, read as the reverse complement.
GAACGTGCTCGTCAGGTTCGCGTCGATCACCGCCCGCCAGTCGTCGTCCGATACCTCTTCGAGCGGGCGGCCGACCTGGCCCGCGACGCCGCCCGCGTTGTTGACGAGGATGTCGATCGGGCCGATCTCTGCAACGAGCTTCGAGACCTGCGCTTCGTCGCTGACGTCGACGGTGTCGCGGTCGTGCCCGTACACGACGGCGCCGTTCGCCTCGAGTGCGGCGGCGATGCCGGCGCCGATCCCGTGCGCCGTGCCGGTGACGAGCGCGACCCGGCCGGTCAGCTCAGGCATCCCAGCCGTCCTCGAGCAACCGGCGCACCTCATCGACGCCTGCCGCCCAGACGCGGAGGACGTCGGCCTCCGGACGCGAGTAGGCGCCGCCGAGGGAGCCGTCGCCGAGCAGTTCCCGCACGTCGCGCGGATCGAGCTCGCGCATCCTCGACACGTCCGCCATCGGCTTGCGCTCGGGGGGGAGCTCGACGCCGTGAAGCCGCGTCCACGGGAAGTTCTCGAACCACGACGCGTGCGTGGCGTCGGGGTCGATCTCGTTCACGACCGCGCGCACCCGTTCGCCGGCCCACCAATTGTGCCACCGTACCGCGGCGTCGACGCGAGTCTCGGCCCACGACTCGACGGCAGCGCGGCCGCCGTCGTTGCCGCCGTGCCCGTTCACGAACAGGAAGCGCCTGAACCCCTGCCCGGCGAGCGAGTCGAGCAGGTCGACGAGCACCGCGGAGTACGTCTCGACCTGCAGCGTCGGGCTGCCCGGGTACGCGGCGAAGTACGGCGTCAATCCGTACGGCAGCGACGGCATCACGAGCACGCCGAGCGGATCGGCGGCTTCCACCGAGACGCGCTCCGACAGGATCCGGTCGACTCCGAGCGACAGGTACCCATGCTGCTCGACCGATCCGAGGGGGATCACAAGCCGGTCCTCGTGCTGCAGGTACCCCTCGACCTGCATCCAGTTGCAGTCCTCGATCTTCATGGGGCAATCCCTTCGCAGGCTTCGGCGACGGACAGGAGCACGGCATCGTTTCCCGCTGCAGCGGCGAGCTGCAGCCCGGCCGGGAGCGTCCCCTCGGCGAGGCCACACGGAACCGAGATCGCGGGCACGCCGGCGATGTTGTAGGGGCCGGTGAACCGCCCTTCGACATCGCCTTCCGGCGTGCCGAACGGAGGGTCCTCGTTCGGAGCGGGGTACGCGACGGTCGGCCCGGCCAGCACCGGGACCTCGGCGAAGACGCGTGCGAATGCGGCCGTGATCCGCTCCTTGTCGGCCAGTGCCGCGCGGTAGTCCTCGTCGGAGACCTGCGCTCCGAGCTCGAGCAGTGCCCGGGTGCCGGCCCCGTAGTTGTCGGCTTCGTGCTCGAAGCGCTCGCGGTGCACCTCCCACGCCTCGCGGAGGGCGATCGCGCCGAGTGCTTTGTCGACGAGCTCGAGCTCGGGGACGTCCACGTCGATGATCTCGAAGCCGGCCGCAGCGAGCGCTGCGATCGCCTCGTGCGTGCGGTCGCGGACGCCGGACGTCAGGTCCGGATCGTCGAGCTGGCGGCGAAGGGCTCCGATCCGGGCCGGCGGAGCCGCCACGAGCGACACGCCGGCGAGCACCTCGAGGAGGCGGCGCGTCTGGGCAACGGTCGCGGTGAGCGTCCCGACGTGGTCGAGGCTCGTCGAGAGCGGGAAGACGCCGTCGAGCGGGACGAGACCGTACGACGGCTTCAGCCCGACGATGCCGCAATACGCGGCGGGGATCCGGATCGACCCGCCGGTGTCGGTTCCGAGCGCGTGGTCGACGACGCCGGCGGCGACGAGCGCGGCGGAGCCGGAGCTCGACCCGCCGGACGTGCGGCTCTCGTCGCGGGGGTTGTACGCCATTCCGTAGGCCGGGTTGACGCTGCCGGCTGCGTACTCGAGCAGGTTCGTCTTGCAGAGCAGGTCGGCGGCGGCGGCGCGGAGGCGGGCGACGACGGTCGCGTCGCGGGCGGCCGGCGGCGGCACCGCCACGGTCGACGCGTTCGTCGTGACGATGCCGGCGACATCGATGTTGTCCTTGACCGCCACGACGACGCCGTGCAATGGGCCGGTGGGTGCGCGTTCGCTTGGTGCGAGCTCGGTGATCACCGCGTTGAGGGCCGGTGCGCGCGCCTGCAGTCGCTGGTACGCGGCAAGCAGGTCGAGATTCGCGACCTCGCAGGTCCGGCGGCCTTCTTCGATCTCCGTGATCAGCTCGAGCGTTCGCTGAAGGAGCGGCCCCTCGATCGCGGCCAGCATCGACTTCTCCGTCGGGCGTCTGCGCACCATCAGGTCGCGGTAGATGCCGGAGTGCGTCTTCGCGGAGCGCCGGTTGAACTCCACGAGCCGGTCGATCGAGCCGTCCAGGTCGTCTGCGTCGAACCCGTCGAACGGCTCGACGGGCACGGGCGCGGCCGCGAGCACCTCCTGGGCGAGCTGCACGAACACGCCGCGGTACGTCCGCTCGGCCAACGCGTCCGCGATCGAGAGGTCGGAGACCGCGGTCGCGAACAGCATCGCGCCGTATGCCTCCTTCGCCCAGAGGAACCCGACGATGTTCGCGGTCTCCTGCGCGTCCGGGAGGTCGCGCACGAGCTGGTCGAGGCGCCCGCTCGGGCGGCCGTCGAGCTCACCGACGTAGAGCGCGCCGCGGCCGCCGACGAAGATCCGGCCCGGCTCGAGGTAGTCGGCGCCGAAGTTCACGAACGCGCCGACGGTCCGCTCCGGCCCGATCCGGCCTGCGATCTCGGGCTCGTTGATCCCGTTCTGGAGCGAGACGATGAAGCCGTCCGGCGCGAGCCGCGGCGCGACCGCCGCCAGCGCTGCCTCCGTGTGCTGCGACTTGACCGCGAGCAACACCGCATGCAACTCGCCGGGCAGCTGCGCGGGAGACACGGCCTCCGCCGCGACCGTGAAGGTCTCGACCGGCCCTTCGACCGTGAGCCCGTTCGCGTTGATCGCTGCGACGTGATCGGTGTCCGCGTCGCAGAAGAGCACCGAGTGGCCGTCGCGCGCCAGGCGCGCGCCGATCGTTCCGCCGATCGCGCCCGCGCCCACCACGACGTAAGCGGTCACGAGATGTGCTCGAACGTAGCGACGATCTCTTTCTGCGCGCGCTCGAGGATCAGGCGGTCTGCGTGCTCCGCGGCCGCGCCGTCACCGAGCAGAACGGCGTCGTGCAGCGCCTTGTGCTGCACGATCGAGATCTCCGCGTATCGCGGCAGCCGGGCGAAGATGCTCCAGTAGCGAACGGCTTTCTTCCAGGTCAGCTCCACCAGCTCGCGCAGCGTCTCGTTCGGGCAATGCAGCACGAGCGTGCGGAAGTAGTCGACGTTGACGTTGAGGAACCGGACCGGGTTCGCGACGGCCCGCTCCATCCGGGACCGCACGACGTCGAGCTCGGCGATGTCGTCCGGCGCAAGCGCCGCGACGGCGAGCCGCGTGCAGACCGGCTCGAGCAGCATCCGGCAGGCGTAGAGCTCTTCGACGTCGTCGATCCCCACCCGCGCCACCTGGGCGCCGTAGCGCGGGGCGATCTGGACGAGACCCTCGCCCTCGAGGATGCGGAGCGCCTCGCGTACGGGCGAGCGGCTGACGCCGGCCCGCCGGGCCACGTCGGTCTCGGTCAGGCGGCTGCCCGGCACCTCCTCGCCGCTGATGATCCGCTCGGCCAGCCAGTCCGCGACCGTCCGCGAGAGCAGCTTGTGCTCGGCCGGATGCGGCGGGTCCTGGTCGAGCGAGAGAGTCGGAGGTTCGATCATGCGTCAGATGTGCTGTGTGTTGTATACAGAACCTCACCCGAGCTTCCCC
>DASXDB010000063.1:0-7149 GCA_036490895.1 Gaiellaceae bacterium | reverse complement strand
AGCGGTGAGCACCCCCTTGACGAGGATCGGCAACGCCGTCTGGCCGCGCAGCCACTCCAGGTCGCTCCACTCGAGGCCGAGGTTCGGGAAAGTCGCGAGCATCGTGGCCGCGGCGGTGAGGAGATCCTCGTCCGGGGTCTTGTCGAGCCGCGACCGGAAGACCGGGTCGCTGAAGAACTGACCGCAGCCTTCGCCTTGCAGGAACGGCAGATAGGCCTGCCGGAGGTCGCGTGGGCGCCAGCCGAGCGTCAACGTGTCGAGCGTGACGACGATCGCGCCGTACCCAGCCGCTTCCGCTCGCTGCACGAAGCTCGCGCAGATCTCGCGGTCGTTCACCCAGTAGAGCTGGAACCAGCGCGGCGCGCCGGTCTCGGCAACCTCCTCGAGCGAATGTGTCGACGCGCTCGACAGCACCATCGGCACGCGCGACGACGCAGCCGCCTGGGCGACCCCGACCTCTCCCGCTTCGTGCGCGATCGAGAGCACGCCGATCGGCGCGAGGAAGAACGGCGCGGGCGAGCGCAGCCCGAGGACCTCGACAGAGATGTCCCGGACCGCGTTGCCCGTCAGCATGCGCGGCCGGAGACGCCAGTGGCCGAAGGCATCGAGGTTCGCGTGCATCGTCGTCTCCGACCCGGCACCGCCCGCGATGTACCCGAAGGGGCCTGCTTCGAGGCGCTCCTCGGCCGCGCGCTCCCAGTCGTCGGCGGAGACCGGCCACTCCGGCGGCTGCTGGGCGATGTAGATCGCGTTCTGGATCAGCGAGCCCGAGAAGCTCATGGGGCCGATCCTACGAGGTCGTCAGCGTTCGAGGACCTGGAGGTCGGTGCTCGTCCCGTCTGCGTCCGTCGCCGAAAGCGTCAACGTCGCCGGAGCGTGCACCGCGGTCGCCGTCAGGCTGCCGTTCGCCAGCAGATGGAAGCCGCGCGGGGGACGGCCGCTCACGACACGCCAGCGGTACGGCGGCGTCCCTCCCAGCGCGCGGAGCTTGATCGCATAGGGCCTTGACGCCTGCAGGCGGAGCTGCGTGGAGGGCATCCTGAGCGGGTCGACCAGCTGCATCACCGCCGCGTGCGCCAGATGCGCCATCGCGATGCCTCCTTCCGCGGTCAAATGGACGTCGTCCGTCTGGAACCACGAGGTATGACTCTCACTTGCCGCATTCCAGTCGACGAGCTGCAGCTGCGGCCACCGCGCCACCGCCTTCTCGAGCAGCTCGTTCAACGTCGGGTACGGCGCGCGCGACTCACGCATCGTCAGCCAGAGGACGTGTTTCGCGCCTGCTGCGGTGAGCGTCTGCATGGCGTCGTCGACCTCCGTCGCAAACGTGCCCGCCGGGTCGTTGTAGCCGATCTCCACCACGACGGTCGGAGGCACCGTGCCACGCGCCGCGACCACCTGGAGAAGCGTCGGCGGGCGCTCGCCGTCGAACGGGCAGCTGGTGCCGTCGATCGTGCGGCAGATCGCGACGTCCCAGTAGACCCCGAGCTGCTTCTGCATGGCCGCGATCGCGGCCGTGTGCCAGTACATCCCGGTTGCGACGGAGTCGCCGATCACGAGCACGGTCGGCGGCATCGCCGCGACAGCGGAGGACGCGGCGACGACAAGCGCCGCCAGGCAGATGGAAACGACGAGCCGCACGCGCATCCTTTTCGAGGGGAACGTAACCGGAGTCTGTTAGGAACGCGCGAAGGCCGGCAACGGGTCGGGGCGGGGCACGATCGCCTTGAAGTGCCCGCCGTGGGCGATGCCGACGAGGTCCTCCTCGGTCGCGGCGTCGTTCACGACGTCGACGAGAGCGTCGACGCAGCGAGCGTCGAACTGCGTGCCTGCGTGGGCCCGGAGCTCGACGATCGCCTCGTCGACCGAGATCGCTTCGCGATACGGGCGCGTCCCCGTCATCGCCTCGAACGCATCGGCGACCGCGATGATCCTCGACTCGACCGGGATCGACGCCCCGCTCAAGCGATACGGATACCCGCCGCCGTCGATGCGCTCGTGGTGGTGCAGCACCCAGTGGGCTTCGATCGGCAGCTCCGCCGCGAGCAGGATCGCGTGACCGATCTCGACGTGCTCCGTCATCGCGGACACCTCGTCTGGTGCGAGCGCATCGGGCTTCTGCAGGATCGCGTCCGCGACGCCGATCTTGCCGACGTCGTGCAGCAGCCCGGCGAGGCGCACCCGCTCGAGGCCGGTCGGCTCGAGCTGAAGCCGCTCACCGATCGCGACGCAGAGCTGTGCGACGGTTTCCGAGTGGCTCCGCGTGCCGGCGTCCTTCGCGTCTACGGCGCGCGCGAGCGCAGCTGCGAGCGCGCGCTGCTCGTGCGACGGCAGATCGTCGGGGTTGCCGTCCACCGCAGGGCTGAGCCCGGGGTGGTAGGCGACGGCGCTCAGCCGCGTCCGCTTCGCCTCGTACAGCGCGATGTCGGCCTGGTTCATCAGGAGGTGGCGGCCTTCGGTCTCGATCGACTCGGTGAGGCCGATCGAGACGGCGCGTGCGCCCGTGCGCGCCCGCGTGACCTGGTCGATCCGGGCCGCGAGGTTGAGGCCGTGCCACGCGCGCCTGCCCGGCAGGATGACCATGAACTCATCGCCGCCCGTGCGGTAGACCCCGCCGTCAGGGCCGACGACCTCCCGCAGGCAGTCGGCGACCTTCCGAATCTGCATGTCGCCCGCCGGGTGCCCCGCCCGGTCGTTGATCTTCTTGAGCCCGTCGAGGTCGATCGCGAGCAGCGTGAACGGCTGCGCGGTCTCTGCTCTGAGCGCGATCACCGCACCGAGGTCATCCTCGAACGCGCGCCGGTTGCCGAGTCGTGTGAGCGTGTCCGTGCGCGCCTGCGCGGCGAGCTGGTCGACGCGGCGCTGGTGTGTCCGCTCGACGCGGCGGCGGTGACGTCGCACGACCCAGAAGAGGAGCAGCGGCCCTTCGATCGCGGCGAGAGCGGCGGCGCCGATCTCGATGTCGACGAGGACGCCCTGGCGAGGGCGATCGGCAAGCGCGTCGGCGCGTTCGCTCGCGAGCGCGCCGGCCGCGGTCGCGGCGACCGCGGTGAGCGCCTCCTTGGTCGCGGCCGTATGCGACGGCGAGTCGGCGAGGAGGATGTCGGTGCCGTACCGGCTGCTGAGACCCTTCATCGGGTGCCCCTGGCTCCACTCGTGATCGGCGGCGCGTAGCAGCTGCATCAGCTGGTTGCTCTCGATGTCGATCTGGTGCGCTCGGGCAGCGGTGGTGTTCCCTTTGTTGGCGACCACGAGCTCCTTCTCGTGCTGTGTGAGATCGATCGCGGCCTGCAGGAGATCGGCCCGCGCGAACCGGACGGAATCGGAGTGCTGCTCGCGCGCAGCTGTGATCACCCACAAGCACGCGAGCGCCGTCAGGGCGACGGCCGCGGGCGCGAGCAGCGCGCGGCCTAGCCGCTTGGGTGAAAGGGTGAACATGTGCCGCATGGCCCCTTTCGCGTTATCGCCGAGCCGGGGTGAATGAGCATCCCCCTATCGGGGATCGTTCGGACCCCGGTGTATATCGTTTGGCGATCAGGGCTCCGTTGACAGCGACGCGCGTCGCGGGCATCGGCGCGGTCGCGGCCCTCGGTGCCGTGGCGTTCCTGGCGATTCGACTTCAGTCAGAGGTCGGGAGCAAGCCGTATTTCGAGGACGAGGCGGTCGCCGGGCTCATTGCGGTGCGCCCGTTGCCGGACGTGATCCACACCGTTCTGTGGGAGCGCGGCGGCTCTCCGCTCCATTTCGTGCTCGCGCATTTCGTCCTCGCGATCTGTCCGAGCGTCGCCGCGCTGCGGTGGCTGTCGGTCGTGTGCGCGCTCGGTGTCGTCGTGTGCGCCTACGCACTCGGACGTGAGCTCGCCGGCGATCTCGCCGGCGTGGTCGCCGCCTGGGTCGCCGCCACGTCGGCGCTGCTCCACGTGTATGGGACGTTCGGCCGCATGTACTCGCTCCTGGCGCTCGTCGGCGGCGTGAACATGCTCCTGTTCCTGCGGGCGCTCGAGCGTCCGTCACAGCTACGGGTCTCACTCGCCGCGGCGAGCGCGTGGCTCCTCGCCGCCGCACACCCGTTCGGCGGGATCCCGGTCGCAGCCGAGACCGCGATCGCTGCGTGGCTCTGGTGGCCCGCGCGCAGCCTCGGCCGCGCGGCGCCGGTGCTCGTGGCGGGGCTCGCAACCGCCCCGCTCGCCGTCGCAGAGCTTCGACTCGCGCTCCGGTTCGACGTGTCGGCATCGAGCGGGACAGCGCTCGGATCGGGGGGAAGCGCGGGCACGCAACTCGTGTCCGCGGCCCGCGGGTTCGCGGGCGGCGGCGGCGTGCTGTTCTGGCTCTTTCTCCTGCTCGCGCTCGTCGGGGCCGCCGCCGTCGCGCGGCGGTCGCTCCCGCTCCTGGCCGTCGGCGCCGCCGCGCTCCTGCTACCGCCTCTCCTCTCGCTCGTTGCGCGCGTGCAAGACACGAGCACTGCGTTCCTGAGCGCGCGGCACCTGATGCTGAGCCTGCCGCTGTGGGCCGCACTGATCGGCGTCGGGACGATGCGCGTCGCCGCCTGGCGCAGCCCCCGAGGAGCGGTCCCGCTCGTGGCAGCGGCGGCGGTCGCGCTCATCGCGGTGGTGACGCCGGCGTCCGCACGCGACCCACGAACGCATTTCATCTTCCTCGCCCAGGCGGGTGACGTCCACACGTCGGCCGCGGTCGGGGCATGGCTCGGGCAGCGCATCGAGCCGAGCGACCTGCTCTTTCCGTATTCCGTTCCCTACCTCCGCGCCCTGCGGGCGAGCAGGCACGCGTGGTCGCTGCCGCGCGGTCAGCCGCGCACCCTCCTCGCGGCGGTCGACGACGTCCATGACGCGAAGCGGCTCTGGATCGTCGTGCCGCTCGGCGCGAGCGAGCACCCGCTTCCCGCACGCCTGCGTGCGTTACGGCGAACGGACGTCGTTCAGGTGTTCCCACGCTGGTTGATCGTCGGCGCGCGCCCGCCCCTCTCCGGGCGACGGCAGATCCTTCGCTCGCTCGTCGTGACCATCGATGCGACCGCTGCTGCGCTCCCCCACTCGGACACGGTGCACCAGTACCAGGACGTCGCGCTGCAGGCGCTTCAGCGCGCGGGCTGAGCCTGGTCAGGCGAGCGTCGCAAGCGTTGCGATCCCGGCTGCGATCTGGGACTCGTCGACGAGGCTGAACGAGAGGCGCACGTTGTCGTTGCCACGCCCGTCCGGATAGAAGAGCGAACCGGGCACGATCCCGACACCGGCCGCGACCGCGGCCGCCGCGAGCGACGACGCATCGCCGCGGAGCAGCGTCAGCCACGTGAAGAAGCCGCCGCGCGGCGACGTCCAGCGAACGTGGTCGGGCATCGACTGCTCGAGCGCCGCCAGCATGCAGTCGCGCTTCATGCGGTAGAGGGCATTCGACGCGGCGAGCTGCTCGTCCAGGTAGCCGCGACGCACGTACTCCTCGAAGAACCGCTGGCCGAGCGCGCCGGCGCACTGATCGGTGTTCTGCTTCGCGGACACGAGCTGCGACGAGATCGACGCCGGCGATGCCGCCCAGCCGAGACGGACGCCGGGGAAGAACGTCTTCGAAGTCGTGCCCGCCTGGACGACCACATCGGGAGCGAGCGACCAGAGGCTCGGAAGGCTCTCCTCGCCGAGATCGAGCTCGCGGTAGGCGACGTCTTCGAAGATCACGAAGCCGTAGCGGCGGGCGAGCGCAACCAACGCCTCGCGACGCTCGGTCGACATGCTCACGCCGGCCGGGTTCTGGTGGTCGGGGATGGTGTAGAGCAGCTTGGGCTTGAGCCCGCCCGCGAGCTGTCGCTCGAGCTCGTCGACCTGCAGGCCGTCGTCGTCGAGCGGCACCACGGCGATCTCGGCGGCAAAGCCACGGAACGCCATCAAGGCGCCGAGGTAGGTGGGACCTTCGACGGCGACCGTGTCGCCGGTGTCGAGGAACGTCTTGCCCGTGAGCTCGAGCGCCTCGATCGAGCCGCTCGTGATCATCAGCTCGTCGTCGGCGGGCCGGCGCCCCTGCGCCGACTCGATCCGTCCCGCAACCGCGTCGAGCGGGCCGGCGAGCCCGCGCGTCGGCGCGTACTGGAACGCGCTCGCCTCTCCCGTCTCCGCGAACTCGGCGAGCAGCTGGGACGCGCGCTCGCGCGGGAACGTGCGGGGGTCGGGGAAGCCGCCGGCGAACGAGATGAGCCCGGGCACCGCCAGGAGCCCGAGAATCTCGGCGATCCCTTCGCCTACGCCGCCGCGCGTGCGCGCAGCGAAGAGCTCTTCCCAGGCGCGCGGGGCAGAGATTACAGCCACGGAGTGAGCCTACCGGCCGGTGCGTCGCGCTACCTGGAACGCGTAGAGTCGCCCTCAAATCGGACCGACGGAGGAGCGACGTGACGAGCATCTACGCAGTTGTCGACCCGGCGAGCGGCGAGACGCTCAAGGAATACCCGACGATCAGCGACGGCGACCTGCGGGACGCGATCGACCGTGCCGACCGGGCGCACCGGGAATGGTCGAAAGCCACGAGCGTCTCCGAGCGCGCCGCCCTCGTGGGGCGTGTCGCCGAACTGCACACGGAACGGCGGAAGGACCTTGCCGACATCATCGTCTCCGAGATGGGCAAGCCCGTCGGGCAGGCGCGGGGCGAGGTCGACTTCTCCGCGTCGATCTACGAGTTCTACGCCGACAACGCGGAGTCGCTCATGGCCGACGAGCCGATCGAGCTCTCCGAGGGTGAGGGATCGGCCGTCATCCGCCGCAGCTCGCTCGGCGTGCTGCTCGGGATCATGCCGTGGAACTTCCCGTACTACCAGGTCGCGCGATTCGCAGGACCGAACCTGATCATCGGCAACACGATCCTGCTGAAGCACGCGCCTCAGTGCCCGCAGTCGGCCGAGGCGATGGCACAGATCTACGCCGATGCGGGCTTCCCGGCGGGCGCCTACGAGAACATCTACGCGACAAACGAGCAGATCGAGTGGGTGATCGCCGACCCGCGCGTCCGCGGCGTCTCCGTCACGGGCTCCGAGCGGGCAGGCGCCGCCGTCGCGGCGATCGCCGGCCGGAACCTGAAGAAGGTCGTGCTCGAGCTCGGCGGCTCCGACCCGTTCATCGTGCTCGGCACCGACGACCTCGACAAGACGGTCGA
>DASXDB010000062.1:0-3073 GCA_036490895.1 Gaiellaceae bacterium | reverse complement strand
TCGTGACGTTCGGCATCACGTCGGTCGCCTGCGCGGCCGCCCCGGACGGCACCGCGCTGATCGTCGCGCGGGGGTTCCAGGGCATCGCGGGGGCGATGCTGACGCCGGCCGGCCTCGCCGTGATCACCGCAACCTTCGCCGGCGAGGCGCGCGGCGCCGCGATCGGCCAGTGGACGTCCTGGACAGGCGTCGCGTTCGTCATCGGCCCACTCGTCGGCGGCTGGCTCGTGACGCACGCGTCGTGGCGCTGGGTGTTCATCATCAACGTCCCGTTCGCGATCGCCACCGCCGCGCTCGTCATGTACGCGGTACCGAAGCGGCCGCCGCCCGAGACGAAGCCGCGCGTCGACGTCGTCGGCGCGACGCTTTGCGTTCTCGGTCTCGGCGGCCCTGTCTTCGCGCTGATCGAGGAGCCGCGCCGCGGGTGGGGCTCCCCGGCGATCTTCGTGCCGCTGGTCGCCGGCATCGCGTTCTTTGCCGCGTTCGTCTGGTGGGAGCAGCGCGCGGCCAAGCCGATGCTCCCGCTCGGCCTGTTCGCACGGCGCAACTTCACCTTCGCGAACATCGAGACGCTGACGGTCTACGCGGGGCTCTCGACGCTCACGTTCTTCCTCGTGCTCTTCGTGCAACAACTCGCGGGGTATTCGGCACTGAAGTCCGGCTTGGCGCTTCTGCCGATCACCGTCGTCATGTTCTTCCTGTCGCCGCGCGTGGGGCGGCTGTCGATGCGCCTCGGCCCGCGTGTGTTCATGGGCGGCGGGCCGCTCATCGCGGCGGCGGCGCTGGCGGCGCTCGTCCGCTTGAAGCCCGGCTTCGACTACTGGACGGAGCTCCTCCCACCACTGCTCGTGTTCTCGGTGGGCCTGTCGTTGATCGTCGCGCCGTTGACGGCCACGGTGCTGGCCGACGCGCGTGAGAGCGACGCGGGGATCGCGAGCGGCGTCAACAACGCCGTCGCCCGCGTCGCCGGCCTGCTCGGGATCGCCGTCGTCGGCGCGTCGGTCGCGGGCAGCGGCAACACGCTCGACATGTCAGGGTTCCGGATCGCGATGTGGATCACGGTCGGGCTGATCTGCGCGGGCGGGCTCATCGGGTTTGCGGGGATTCGGAATGCCAGAAGCAGCTGAGATCGTCTTCGACCACGTCACGAAGAAGTACGCAGGCCGGGACGCGGCCGCGGTCAACGACCTGTCGCTCGAGATCCCCGCCGGCTCGTTCTGCGTGCTGGTCGGGCCTTCCGGCGGCGGCAAGACGACCGCGCTGAAGATGGTCAACAGGCTGATCCCGTTCGACTCGGGCGAGATCAGGATCGACGGCCGGAACATCGAGCAGCTGCCGCTCACCGAGCTGCGCCGCGGCATCGGCTACGTGATCCAGCAGATCGGGCTGTTCCCGCACATGACGATCGGCGAGAACATCGCGACCGTGCCACGCCTGCTCGGCTGGGACAAGCAGCGGCAGCGTGCGCGTTCGGTCGAGCTGCTCGAGCTGGTCGGCCTCGATGCGAGCGACGCGGCCCGCTATCCGTCGCAGCTCTCGGGCGGGCAGCGGCAGCGCGTCGGGCTCGCGCGCGCCCTCGCGGCGGACCCCCCGCTCCTGCTGATGGACGAGCCGTTCGGGGCGCTCGACCCGATCACGCGGCATCGCCTGCAGACGCAGCTGCGCCGGCTGCACCGCGAGGTCGGGAAGACGATCATCTTCGTCACGCACGACATCGACGAGGCGATCCAGATGGGGGATCGGATCGCGATCCTGCGCGAGGGCGGCGTGCTGGCGCAGTACGACACCCCGGACGCGATCCTCGCGCACCCGGCCGACGACTTCGTCGCGAAGTTCATCGGCGAGGACCGCGCGCTGCGGCGGCTCGCGCTGCGGACCGTCGGCGAAGTGCCGCTGCAGGTTCCGGGGACGGCATTCGCAGCGCCCGACAACTGGGTTGCCTCCGACACGACCGTCCGCAACGCCGTGTCGCTGATGCTCGAGCTCAGGGCCGACCAGCTCGCGGTGAAGGACGGCGACCGCATCCTCGGCACCTTCCGCCTCGGCGATGTGAGCACGCTGCTCTGATGAGCGGCCCGGTCATCCCGAACTTCGGCAAGGGCGACTCGTGTGTCACCGGCGACCACACGTTCTGCTGGGGCTGGGTGAAGGATCATTGGGGGGACACGCTGTGGCCGGCCCTGTGGCAGCACGTCGAGCTGACCGCGATCGCCGTCGTGATCGGATTCGCGATCGCCTTTCCGCTCGCACTGCTGGCGCACCGCTACCGGCGGCTCGAGCAGCCGTTCGGCGCGCTCTCGGCGCTCGTCTACACGATCCCGAGCCTGGCGCTCTTCCAGCTGCTCGTGCCGTTCACCGGGCTGACGTTGACGACGGTCGAGATCGCCCTCGTCGGCTACACGCTCGTGATGCTCTTCCCGAACATCGTCGCGGGACTGCGGAGCGCGTCGGACGACGTGATCGAGGCCGCGCGCGGTATGGGACTGACGCGCGGGCAGATCCTCATGCGCATCGAGCTCCCGCTCGCCGTGCCTGCGATCATCGCCGGCCTCCGCATCGCCGTCGTCTCGACCGTCGCGATCTCGACGATCGCCGGCATCAACGTCACGAGCATGGGCCTCGGCTATCCGATCTTCAGCGCGCTCAGAGAGCCGACGCCCTTCAAGACGGAGATCTACTCGGCCGGTGTCCTCGCCGTCTCGCTCGCGATCAGCGCCGATCTGTTGCTCATTGCGCTCCGCCGCGCGGTCGTCCCGTGGGCGAGGGCGACGCAATGATCGTCGCCGACACCGCGAACCTCCACACCTTCGTCGACGCATTCCGCTTCATCGGCGACAACCCGCATTTCCTGTTGACGAAGACGTTCGAGCAGATCGAGCTGTCGGCTGCGGCGCTCGGGCTCGCATTGCTCGCGGCGCTCCCGCTCGGCGTCGTGCTCGGGCACTTCCGCCGCGGCTCGGGCATCGCCATCGGTGCGTCGATCGTCGGCCGCGGCCTCCCCAGCCTCGTTCTGATTGCCGCATTTCTGACGATTTTGGGAATCGGATTCGTGAACAACATGGTCGCGCTCGCC
>DASXDB010000061.1:0-7428 GCA_036490895.1 Gaiellaceae bacterium | reverse complement strand
CTCGTCTACGGCGACTAGTGATGTGCCCGGTGACGTTGCCCGCTTTCTGGGTCGCGGGCACCAAGCGATGCAAGGACGCAGGGCGCGCCCGTGCTGGTAGCACGGGCGCGCCCGAGGACGCGGCAGCGCGCCGTGTGCCCGGGGGCCAGGGAGCCGGCGGACGTTGCCGGGGGCATCACTAATGTTCACGGGGCTCGTTCGCGAGGTCGGGGCCGTTCGCTCGCTGGACGGCGGCCGCCTGGTGATCGAGACGTCGATCGCCGCCGAGCTCGGCGACTCGGTCGCCGTCGACGGCGTGTGCCTGACCGTCGTCGCGAACGACGCCGGCACGCTCGCCTTCGACGCCGTCGCGGAGACGCTCTCCCGTACGAGCCTGCGTGAGCTCGCGCCCGGTTCCGCCGTCAACCTGGAGCCGGCGTTGCGCGTCGGCGACGCGCTGGGCGGCCACTACGTGCAAGGCCACGTCGACGGCGTCGGCACCTTCCGCGGCCTTGCCGACGGTCTGCACTGGTTCGACGCCCCGCCGGTGATCAACCGGTACGTCGTCGAGAAGGGCTCGATCGCCGTCCAGGGGACGAGCCTCACCGTCGCCGCGAACGACGACGCGGGCTTCGCCGTTGCGCTGATCCCGCACACGCTCCGAGTGACCACGCTCGGCCGGCTCGAGCCGGGTGCCCGCGTGAACCTCGAAGCGGACGTGCTCGCCAAGTACGTCGACAAGCTGACGCGCCGCGTGTGACGGAGCTGCGCACCGAACGGCTCCTTCTCCGTCAGTGGCGCGAAGAGGATCACGAGCCGTTCGCGGCGCTGAACGCCGATCCAGTTGTGATGGAGCACTTCCCGTCGACGATGACGCGCGAGGCGAGCGACGCGTTCGTCGACTTCAACGTCACCACGATCGCCGTGCGCGGCTGGGGGCTGTGGGCGGTCGAAGTCGACCGCGAGTTCATCGGATTCGTCGGGCTGAACGAGCCGGACTTCATGCCCGGCGTCGAGGTCGGATGGCGCCTTGCCAGGGACGCCTGGGGACACGGCTATGCAACCGAGGCCGCGAGCGCCGCCCTCGCGTTCGCCCGAGACGAGCTCCGGCTCGACGAAGTCGTCTCGTTCACCTCGACGACGAACGTCCGCTCGCAGCGCGTGATGCAGCGGCTCGGGATGACGCACGACCCCGCCGACGACTTCGATCACCTGCGGGTGCAGGATCCCCGGCTTCGGAGGCACGTGCTCTACCGTCTAGCCTTCTCGAGGTGAGCGTCACGACTCCGTTCGCGACGATCGAGGAGGCCGTCGCCGAGATCCGCGAGGGGCGGATGGTGGTCGTCGTAGACGACCCGGGCCGCGAGAACGAGGGCGACCTGACGATCGCCGCGCAGTTCGCCACGCCCGAGGCGATCAACTTCATGGCGACGCATGCGCGCGGGCTCATCTGCCTTTGTCTCACCGAGGAACGGGCGGACGAGATGGGGCTGCGCCCGATGACCGATCACAACGAGGCGCCGCTCGGCACCGCGTTCACCGTCAGCGTCGAAGCGCGCGAAGGCGTGACGACCGGCATCTCTGCCGCAGATCGCAGCCACACGATCCAGGTCGCGATCCATCCCGACTCGACGCCGCACGACCTGGTGCAACCGGGTCATGTGTTCCCGCTCCGCGCAAAGCCGGGCGGCGTGCTCGAGCGCATCGGCCAGACCGAGGCTGCGGTCGACCTCGCGCGCCTTGCCGGCCTCACGCCCGCGGGCGTCGTCTGCGAGATCATGAACGACGACGGGACGATGGCCCGCGTCGACGACCTCGTGCCGTACTGCGAGCGCCACGGCTTGAAGATGATCACGGTCGCCGACCTCGTCGAGCACCGGCGACGCCACGAGAAGCTCGTCGAGCGCGGCGCCGCGGTCCGGCTGCCGACCGAGTTCGGCGAGTTCCGAGCGGTCGCGTTCCGCGAGAAGCTGACCGGGAAGACGCACGTCGCGCTCGTGAAGGGCGACGTCGACGGCGCCGCGAACGTGCTTGTGCGCGTCCATTCCGAATGTCTCACGGGCGATGTGTTCCATTCGCTCCGCTGCGACTGCGGGGAGCAACTCGACCACGCGCTCGCGCAGATCGAGGCCGAAGGCAGCGGCGTGCTGCTCTACATGGCGCAAGAGGGCCGCGGCATCGGCCTGCTGAACAAGCTCCGTGCGTACGAGCTGCAGGAGCAGGGCTTCGACACGGTCGAGGCAAACGTCGAGCTCGGGTTCCCCGCCGATGCGCGGGACTACGGGATCGGCAACCAGATCCTCGCCGACCTCGGGCTGACGACGATCCGCATCCTCACCAACAACCCGAAGAAGCTGACGGGCATCGACGGCTTCGGCTTGACGGTCGTCGAACAGGTGCCGATCGAGGTCGTCCCCCGCGACGAGAACCGCGCGTATCTGGCCACCAAGCGGGCTAAGCTCGGTCACCGCCTGCATCACCAGGACTTGAAGAACCTCCCCGACTACGAACCGGAGCCGCCCGAATGAGCGAGATCGACCAGCAGCAGCCCGATGCCGACGCGCCCGCCGACGAGACGGAGATCCAGGACCCGCAGTCCGACCCGTTCGAAGGGTGGCCCGCAGCCGAGTCATCGGCGGTGATCGAGGATGCGCCGGCGGAGGGGGTCAGCGTCGAGCACGTGCGCGGCGAGGTACAGGTGCCGGACGGCTTCGCGGTGCTCGAGGGCACGCCGCTCGGCAAGCGCCGCTCGGTCGGCGTCGTCGTCTCCCGCTTCAACGGGGGCGTAACCGACAAGCTGCTGCAAGGTGCGCTCGACGCGCTCACGGAGGCCGGTGTCTCCCAGGACGCGATCACCGTCGTCCCGGTGCCCGGTGCGTTCGAGCTGCCGCTCGCTGCGATGGCGCTCGCGAAGACGCGCCGCTACGCGTGCATCGTCGCGCTCGGCGCCGTCGTGCGCGGCGAAACGCCGCATTTCGACTACGTCGCGTCCGAATGCGCGTCAGGGCTGCAGCTCGCGGCCATCGAGACGGGCGTGCCGGTTGCATTCGGCGTCCTGACCGTCGACAACGTCGAGCAGGCCGAGGCGCGCGTCCACAAGGCTGCCGAGGCCGTTCGCTCGGCGCTCGAGATGGCCGATCTGTTCGCCCGCCTGCGGGCGAGCGCTCGGGTCTAGTCGCTACAATCCCGCGGCTCATGAGCAAGGTCTGCGCAATCTGCGGCAAGAAGCCGGCATTCGGGAACCATCGCTCGCACTCGATGGTCGCGACGAAGCGCCGCTTCGACCCG
Source organism: Gaiellaceae bacterium (assembly GCA_036490895.1). Classification (GTDB taxonomy): domain Bacteria; phylum Actinomycetota; class Thermoleophilia; order Gaiellales; family Gaiellaceae; genus PALSA-600. Next base: position 4,161 of record DASXDB010000061.1, on the reverse strand, counting down.
AACCTCCAGCGGGTTCGGATCATGCTGAAGGGCTCGCCGACCCGCGCCTACGTGTGCACCCGCTGCCTCAAGGGCGGCAAGGTCACCAAGGCCGTCTAGCCCGGCGTCGAGCAACCCTCGCGTCCCGGGGTAGGGTCTAATCGGAGCCGTGGCGGACGACCTGACGCTGGACCTCGAGCACGGCCGACTCACGATCGCGCGTGAGGCCGTCTCCGAGATCGTCGCCGAGACGAGCCTCGGCTGCTACGGCGTGGTCGGGCTCACGGCCGGCACGCGCGTCGCGCGGATGTTCCGCCGCGAGGGGATCAGCGTCGACGGGCCTGCCGGCGCGCTCCGCATCGAGCTCCACGTGGTCGTCGAGCACGGGCTCAACCTCGCCCAGGTCGCCTCGACGATCCGCTCACAGGTCGCGTACGAGCTCGAGCGCCTCACCGGCCTCACCGTCGCATCGGTCGAGGTGCACATTCAGCGCGTAAGGCAGTCGGCGTGAGGACGCGCGCTCGCTCGCTCGTGGAGGGTGCACGCGCGTCGATCGAGGCGAACCGTCGGCGCATCGACGACCTCAACGTCTACCCCGTGCCAGACGGCGACACGGGCACGAACCTCACGCTGACAGTGCGCGCGATCGACGAGGCGCTCGCCAAGGACGGCCCGGACGACCGTCCGGGGCTCGCGCACGAGATCTCGCGCGCGGCGCTGATGGGTGCGCGCGGCAACTCCGGTGTCATCCTCTCGCAGATCGTGCGCGGCGCCTGCGACGCGCTCAAGGAGAGCGACGACCTCGGGCGCATCTTCCGCTCTGCGAGCGACGCCGCCTACCGCGCAGTGAAGAAGCCCGTCGAGGGAACGATGCTGACCGCGATCCGCGCGATGGCGGAGGCGGCCGAGCATGGCGGAGAACTTCCGGCGATCATCACGCGAGGCGACGAGACGGTCGCGGCGACGCAGGCGATGCTCCCGGTCCTGACTGAGGCCGGCGTCGTCGATGCGGGCGCCGCGGGTCTCGTCGAGGTGGTTCGCGGCATCGAGGCCGCGCTCAGCGGACGCGCCCTCCCGCCGCCCCTCGAGCACGGCGGCGGGCTCGGCCTCGAGGCGATCCACCAGGAGCTTTCGCAGTTCCGCTACTGCACCGTGTTCGTCGTCGAGGGCGACAACCTCGATTCCGACGACCTCGAGGGGGAGCTCGAGCTACTCGGCGACTCGTTGCTGGTCGTCGGCGACCGGAAGGCGCTGAAGGTCCATGTTCACACCGACGATCCGGGGCGCGCGCTCTCGCTCGGGACGGCGCGCGGCGTGATCGGCGGTATCGAGATCGCGAACATGCACACGCAGACCCACCAGCGAGAGGAGCGGCTCCTGCATTCGGTGCTGGAGTCGGAGCCGGCCGCGTGCGGCGTCGTGGTCGTCACCGCGGGCGGTGGCAACCGCGCGCTTGCGGAGAGCTTCGGCGCCGAAGTCGTCGACGGTGGGTCGACCATGAACCCGTCGACGTCCGACCTCGTCGCCGCAATCGAGCGCGCGAATGCCGCCGAGGTCGTTGTCCTGCCCAACAACGGCAACGTGATCATGAGCGCAGAGCAGGCGGCCGAGCATGCCGAGAAGATCGTCCGTGTCCTCCCGACGCGGTCGATCCAGGCCGGACTGGCTGCGCTCGTCTCGTTCGATCCGACGCTCACAGCCGACGCGAACGCCGAGGCGATGCAGGAGACTCTGGACAGCGTGGTCACCGGCGCGGTGACGATCGCGAGCCGCGATGTGCAACTGAACGGCGTCGCGGTGCAGGCAGGGAAATGGCTCGGTCTTGCGGAAGGTGAAGCCGTGGCGGGCGGCGAGACCTTCGACGAGGCGGCGCGCGCGGTTCTGGAGACGCTGCTCCGCGAGCCGCGAGGCGCGCTGATGATGCTCACCGGCGAGCAGGCGCCCGCACTCGACCGGCTGATCGAGGACGTGCGCGCGGCGCACCCGGAGCTCGAGCTCGACGTCCACGACGGCGGGCAGCCGCACTACGCGCTGCTCTTGGCGGCCGAATGACCCCCGTCCGCGTCGCGATCGTCGAGGACAACGACGTGTTCCGGGAGACGCTCGAGCTCGTCTTCGGCATGCGAGACGAAGTGGTCGTCGTCGGTAGCGCCTCGTCGGGCGACGACGCGCCGGAGCTCGCACGCCGCGTCACCCCCGACGTGGTGCTCATGGACTACCGCATGCCCGGCCTGAACGGCGCCGAGGCGACAGGCGCGGTACTCGCGGCTGCGCCCGAGACGAAGGTGATCTGCCTGACCGCGTCGGTCACCTCCGAGGAGGTCGACGAGGTGCTCGCGGCCGGCGCGATCGCGTGCATGACGAAGGACGGCGACTTCGACCTGCTCGTGCGCAAAGTGTGTGAAGCTGCGGCGTCGTGAGCCTCACCGCCGAGAACACGGCCGTCGTCCTCGACTCCACCGCTGACTTCCCCGACGCGCCCGAGCGGTTCCCGAACTTCCGCGTCGTCCCGCTCTACGTCCGGTTCGGCGACGAGAGCTTGAAGGACTACGTGGAGATCGACCCGCAGCGCTTCTACCAGCGGCTCACGACGGCCACCGAGCTCCCGACCACCTCGCAGCCGACGCCGGCCGACTTCCTCGCGGTCTACGAGGAGCTCGCCGCGACATACGAGCACATCCTCTCGCTTCAGCTGTCGTCGACGCTCTCCGGAACGTTCGCGAGCGCGCAGAGCGCCGCAGACGTGGTCGGGGGCGGAAAGGTGCGCGTGATCGACTCGCGGACGGTCTCGGCGTCGCTCGCTTTGCTCGCGATCGGCGTGCAACGACGACTCGAGCGCGGCACGACCGACGACGAGATCGAAGCCTTCGTCGGAGAGTACGGCCGGTCGCATCACCTGCTGTTCACCGTGAACACGCTCGAGTACCTCGCGAAGGGCGGCCGCATCGGCAAGGCCGCCGCGTTCGCGGGGAACCTCCTCAACGTCAAGCCGATCCTGACGATCCGCGACGGCGAAGTCGTCCCGCTCAAGCGCGTGCGCGGCAGCCAGAAGGCGTTTCAGGAGTTCAAGAGCCTCTTCGAATCGACAACGACCGACTCGCCGCAGCTCAAGGTCGGGATCGCGCATGCCGCTGCGCCCGAGCGGATGGAGGCGCTGCGGAAGATGGTTCGTGACGTTCGGCCGAAGGCGGAGATCGAGATGGCGACGACGCTCGGTGCCGTCGTCGGGACGCACGCCGGTCCTGGCACGGTGGGGTTCTTCTGGTTCGACGATCCGCTCTAGTGCCCACGCCGATCTCCGTCCGCAAGCCGCCGGCCGACCGCGCCGCGCCCTCCGAGGCGTCGTTCGACGCGATCCTCGTCGTGTCGTTCGGCGGTCCGGAAGGCCCCGACGACGTGATGCCGTTCCTGGAGAACGTGACGCGTGGACGCGGCGTGCCGCGCGAACGGCTGCTCGACGTCGCGCACCATTACGAGCTCTTCGGCGGTGTCAGCCCCATCAACGAGCAGAACCGCGCGCTGATCGACGCGCTCGAGCCCGAGCTGCGCGCGCACGGCGTCGACCTGCCGATCTACTTCGGCAACCGCAACTGGCGTCCGTTCATCGCCGATGCAATGGCCGAGATGCGCAACGACGGCGTGCGGAACGCATTCGCGTTTCTCACATCGGCGTACAGCTCGTACTCCGGCTGCCGGCAGTACCGCGAGAACCTCTTCGACGCGCAGCAGGCGGTCGGGCCGGACGCCCCGGCCGTTTCGCGGCTTCGCATGCTCTACAACCATCCCGGCTTCGTCCGCGCGAACGCCGATCACGTCCGCGACGCGCTCGCAAGGGTTCCCGCCGGCTCGCACATCGCGTTCACCGCGCATTCGATCCCGACGGCGATGGCCCGCAACTGCGCGTACGAGGCACAACTGCGCGAGACGGCGCGGCTCGTCGCCGAGGAGGTCGGCGTCGAGCAGTGGCAGGTGGCGTACCAGTCCCGCAGCGGGCCGCCTCACGTCCCCTGGCTCGAGCCCGACGTCTGCGACCACATCGAGGCGCTGCGGGCTCCCGGCGTGGTCGTGGCGCCGATCGGCTTCGTCTCCGACCACCTGGAAGTGCTGTACGACCTCGATGTCGAAGCCCGCGAGACGGCCGAGCGCATCGCCCTCCCGTTCGCGCGTGCCGCGAGCGCCGGA